>NZ_JACVVF010000001.1:0-220270 GCF_016648095.1 Pseudomonas sp. S32 | reverse complement strand
GGGCTACACCGCGCGTTTTAACCCCCGGGCCCGGGTTTTGGGGGGGGGGGGTGCGGGCCGCCAGATGCTCTACACCACCCTCAGCCTGTTCCAGGAGGCGCAGGCCAGCACGGTGATCCTGGGCATGCTGGTGCTGGTGTTTCTGGTGGATGCCTTGAGCGACGTGTTGCGCCAGCGTTATGTGCGTGGCGGCAGGTGAGCGGGGTTTACCCTGCTCGCCCTGCGCCACCGCGGTTGCGCAAAAAGTATCAGGCAGTCACTGCCTCAGCGGACTGCGCGCCGCGCTGCATCGACTCCAGGTTCCGCTCGATGGTCTCGCAGATGGTGTCCATCTGGATCTGATGCTCGCTGAAGCGGAATGGGCTCTGCAGGTCGGTGCCGATGCGCTCGATGGCCAGCAGCATGAAGCCCACCACGGTAGACGCCAGCGGCGTGAACCATTCCAGCGACTCTACCAACCCCACCGGCACAATCAGGCAGAACAGGGTAATGAACAGCCGTGGGAAGTACACGTAGGGGTAGGGCAGGGGCGTATTGGCGATACGTTCCATGCCGCCCTGGGCATTGGACAAGTCCACCAGTGTCGACTCCAGGCGCGCCAGGCGAATGCTGTCCAGGCGCCCAGCCTGGTATTCACGTGCCAATAGGGCAGCGGAGCCACTGACGATGTCGTTGGCGAAGTTGTTGGAGCGCGTGCGCCGCTCGAACTCCGCCTCGGGGATGAATGCGCCCAGTTCGTCCGCGCATTTTTCGCCCCTCAGCTGGGCCGCCAGGCAGTTCACATAGGCAATATGACGGCGCAGCAGGGTAGCCTTGACCGGGTTGAGGCCGTCTTCGGGGTCATCGATCAAGGTCAGCGTCTGCCGGGCGAAGCTACGCGAGCTGTTCACCAGCGCGCCCCACAATGTGCGTGCTTCCCACCAGCGGTTGTAGGCACTGCTGTTGCGAAAGCTCACCAGCACCACCAGGGCCGAGCCTAGCAGGGTCAGCGGGATCAGCGGCAAGGTGAACTTGCTGTTGAAGAACAGCATGAAATCAATGGTGACCAGCACGTCCCAGATCAGCAGCCAGAACAGTGACCAGCCGATGTAGCCAATGGTCTTCACTGCCAGGCGATACTTGCGAATGATGACGTCTTTCAAATGGCGCACCTCAAACGTTTCAGTGTGCTGGATGGGACGTCGGGCAGTGGCGAAGGTTCGCAGGCTGGGTGTTGCAAACCATGTTCGAGCCACACCCTCACACCTGCGTCGCATTTCGTCCAACAGGTTTGCCCGCATCGGCTCGATAGTGGCACAATGCCTTGTGTCGAATGGCTGCCCATGCCCACGCTGCGTGGCCCGTCCGATGCATCTCCAGGGCAGCATTCCTTCGGTACCCCGCCATGAACCAGCGCACAGGCAAAGGCCTTTCTTTCGCCAGACGCATGTATGCCCCCCGCGCCATCGGTACCGGTCTCGGCTTTTTTTGTGTATTGATCGGCATCTTCCCCCTGCAGCCTGCCGGCTGGGTGTGGGCACTGCTGTTTGTCCACGGCTTTGTCTGGCCGCACCTGGCGTATCAGCTAGCCCGCCGCTCCGGCGAACCGTTCCGCACCGAGCAACGCAACCTGGTCTTCGATGGCTTTGCCGGCGGCTGTTGGGCAGGCGTGATGGGGCTCAACCCACTGCCCAGCGTCATCATCCTGTCGATGATCGCCATGGACAAGATCGCTGCAGGCGGCTGGCACATGCTGTTCAAAACCTTGACAGCCCAGGCAGCCGGCATCGCGTTGGGGCTGTGGCTGTATGGGCCGCCACTGTTCCCAGCCACCACCCAGGCGCAGATGCTGGCGTGCCTGCCGATACTGCTGATCTACCCCATGGCCATTGGCCTGATCTGTTATCAGGTGACCGTTCAGCTTGGCAAGCACAAGCGCGCCCTGGCCCGCCTCAGCCAGACCGATGCGTTGACCGGCTTGAGCAACCACGGTGCGTGGAAGGCGTTGCTGCTGAGCGAATTCGAGCGTTGCCAAGCCGGGGGCGGTGGCAATTGTCTGGCGCTGATCGATGTCGACCATTTCAAGCAGGTCAATGACCGGTATGGCCACCTGGTTGGCGACAAGATCCTGCGGGTCATCAGTGCCACCTTGTCGCTGCACCTGCGCAAGCGCGACCCGGCAGCGCGCTATGGCGGTGACGAGTTCTGCGTGATGCTGCCCGAAACCACCCCCGCCCAGGCGCGTGAAGTGCTGGAGCGCCTGCGCCTTGCGGTGGAAGCCTTCCGCGACCCGGCGCTGCCAGAACTGGCGTTGAGCCTGAGCATTGGCGTGGCGCCGTATGAGCCGCATATGGACAATGCCGAAGCCTGGCTGCATGCGGCGGACATGGCCCTGTACGGCGCCAAGAATGCCGGGCGCAACTGCATCATGTTGGCGCCCGCCAATCCGCAGCCGGCCTGATCAGGACTTGGCCGCGACGGCCACGTAGCCTTTCACCGACCCCGGTGCCCCGGGCTTGGCCTTGTGTGCCAGCAGGTACTGGTAGCGGCGCCATTCCTTGTCGATTTCGCTGAACGACATGAACACGCTGACCCGGTCCTTGCCGGCCAGGTCCGGCCGCTTGGCCGCGTCGATCTCGCGGGTGGGGATGATCGCGACGTTGATGCCAACCACATTGCCGTCATCGGCGAACACTGGCCCGCCAGACATACCTTTGGTGATCGGGCCATCGTGCACCGAATAAAACACGCTGCCGGGCGTGCCATCCAGGCGCACCAGCGACGAAAGCGCATGGCCCTTGCCTTGCACCGGCATCATCAGGCTGTTGAAACCCACTGCCGTAACGGCTTCGCCTGGCACGTACTGGCGCCAATGCGGCACTGCGCTGGCCTTGTGCTTGAAGAACACCACATCCCCTAGGCCTTCGTGCACCACGTTGCGCAGGAAGGGGGTGTGCTTGGCAGTGACGGCGTAATCGTCGTTCCACTGTATGGCGCTGGCCATCAGCAGCATGGGCAGCGGCGCACCGGAGGTGACCACGAAGGCTTGGCTGTAGACAGGGTCTGAAACGTAGGACGTTGGCATTCCATTGCACCCACTGAGCAGCATCATTGCCGCCATGCAGGGCGCGATTGTCTTCATGGTTCACACGGAAGTGAGAGGGAAGGGTGCCGCAATATGGCTAAATGCCATTACTGAAGCAATACATTCGGCATATATCCGACGAATGTAAGCTTATGGACTAGTGTGGCCACTGGCCAATAGGCTTCCTGCATGGTTGTGCGGGGGGAAAATCAATAGCCTGGCGCCAGAGGCCGCGCAGGGGGCTGGCTGTGGAGCGGGCAAAAAAAAACCGACCACTAGGTCGGTTTTTTCCGGATTTTGGTGCCCCGAGGGAGACTCGAACTCCCACTCCTTTCGAAAACGGATTTTGAATCCGCCGCGTCTACCAATTCCGCCATCAGGGCGTGGCGCGCAGTATAGAGAGGTGCCGCTGGTCGGTCAATCGGCTTTCATGGTCAATTTTCACACATTGGGCTAAACTTCCCGGCCCTGCCGAACCGAACATCATCATGCGCGTCGCCGATTTCTCCTTCGAACTCCCTGATTCCCTGATCGCCCGCCACCCGCTGGCCGAGCGCCATGGCAGCCGTCTGCTGGTGCTCGATGGGCCAACCGGCGCGCTTGCGCACCGGCAATTTCCCGACCTGCTCGAATACCTGCGCCCCGGCGACCTGATGGTGTTCAACAACACCCGGGTCATTCCGGCACGGCTGTTCGGCCAGAAGGCGTCGGGCGGCAAGCTCGAAATGCTGGTGGAGCGGGTGCTGGACAGCCACCGTGTGCTGGCCCATGTGCGCGCCAGCAAAGCGCCCAAAGTGGGTACGGTCATTTTGCTGGAAGGCGGCGGTGAAGCCGAGATGGTCGCCCGCCACGACACGTTGTTCGAGCTGCGTTTCACCGAAGAAGTGCTGCCGCTGCTCGACCGGGTCGGCCACATGCCCCTGCCGCCCTACATCGACCGCCCCGACGAAGGCGCGGACCGTGAGCGCTACCAGACCGTCTATGCCGAGCGCGCCGGCGCCGTTGCCGCGCCCACTGCAGGGTTGCACTTCGATGAGGCCCTGCTGGCGCAAATTGCCGCCATGGGCGTAGAGCGTGCCTTCGTCACCCTGCACGTAGGGGCCGGCACCTTCCAGCCGGTACGGGTGGACAACATCGAAGACCACCACATGCATAAAGAGTGGCTCGAAGTGAGCCAGGATGTGGTCGATGCCATCGAGGCGTGCCGCGCCCGTGGCGGGCGGGTAATCGCAGTCGGTACAACCAGCGTGCGCTCGCTGGAAAGCGCAGCCCGTGATGGCGTGCTCAAGCCGTTCAGCGGCGACACCGACATCTTTATCTACCCGGGCCGACCGTTCCATGTGGTAGACGCCCTGGTCACCAATTTCCACTTGCCCGAGTCCACGCTGCTGATGCTGGTCTCGGCCTTTGCCGGCTACTCCCAGACCATGGCTGCCTACGCGGCAGCGGTCGAGCAGGGGTACCGCTTCTTCAGTTACGGTGATGCCATGTTCATCACCCGCAATCCGGCGCCACGCGGGCCCGAGGATCAAGCATGAGTCGCACCTGTCGAATGTCCTTCGAACTGCTGGCCACCGACGGCAAGGCCCGTCGGGGCCGCATCACCTTCCCCCGTGGTACCGTCGAAACCCCGGCGTTCATGCCGGTGGGCACCTATGGCACGGTCAAGGGCATGCTGCCCCGCGACATCGAGGCGATCGGCGCCGAGATGATCCTGGGTAACACCTTCCACCTGTGGCTGCGCCCGGGCACCGAGGTGATCAAGAAGCACAACGGCCTGCACGACTTCATGCAGTGGAAAGGCCCGATTCTCACCGATTCCGGTGGTTTCCAGGTGTTCAGCCTGGGCGCCATGCGCAAGATCAAGGAAGAGGGCGTGACCTTCGCCTCGCCGGTGGACGGCTCCAAGGTGTTCATGGGCCCTGAAGAATCCATGCAGGTGCAGCGTGACCTGGGCTCGGACGTGGTGATGATCTTCGACGAGTGCACCCCGTACCCGGCCGAGCACGACATTGCCCGTACCTCCATGGAGCTGTCGCTGCGCTGGGCCCAGCGTTCGAAGAATGCCCACGCCGACAATACGGCGGCGCTGTTCGGCATCGTCCAGGGCGGCATGTACCAGGACCTGCGCATGCGCTCGCTGGAAGGCCTGGAGAACATTGGTTTCGACGGCCTGGCCATTGGTGGCCTGTCGGTGGGCGAACCCAAGCACGAGATGATCAAGGTGCTGGATTACCTGCCAGGCCAGATGCCTGCTGACAAACCTCGTTACCTTATGGGGGTAGGCAAACCGGAAGATCTCGTTGAGGGTGTGCGCCGCGGCGTCGACATGTTCGACTGCGTGATGCCAACGCGTAACGCACGTAACGGCCATCTGTTTGTCGATACAGGGGTGATCAAGATCCGCAACGCGTTCCATCGTCATGATGAATCGCCGCTGGACCCGACCTGTGATTGCTACACCTGCAGCAACTTCTCCCGCGCGTATCTGCACCACTTGGACAAGTGCGGCGAAATGCTGAGCAGCATGCTGAATACCATCCACAACTTGCGCCATTACCAGCGCTTGATGGCCGGTTTACGCGAGGCTATTCAACAGGGTAAATTGGCCGCCTTTGTCGACGCCTTCTACGCCAAGCGCGGGCTGCCTGTGCCGCCCTTGGACTGACTGTTTGCATCCATTATTAGAACATTGCATTAGGAGTGCCCAATGAGCTTCTTCATCCCCGCCGCGTACGCGGACGCTGCTGCACCTGCCGCTGGCCCTGCCGGCACCGGTTTCGAGTGGATCTTCCTGGTCGGCTTCCTGGTCATCTTCTACCTGATGATCTGGCGCCCGCAGGCCAAGCGTGCCAAAGAGCAGAAGAACCTGCTGGGCAACTTGCAAAAAGGCGACGAAGTTGTCACCAACGGCGGTATCGCCGGCAAGATCGTCAAGGTGTCCGATGATTTCGTGGTGCTGGAAGTGTCCGACACTGTCGAACTGAAGTTCCAGAAGGGTGCCATTGCGGCCACCCTGCCAAAAGGTACGCTCAAGGCTATCTGAGTTACCGGTTTCATTTTTCCAGTCGGGGCGCGCAACGCGCCCCGCGTCTTGAACGGGCGGCGTGATGCTGAACAAATACCCTCTGTGGAAATACGCACTGATCCTGGTGGTACTGGCGATCGGTTTTATTTATTCCGCTCCCAACCTCTACCCGGATGATCCGGCTGTACAGATCAGTGGTGCCAGCTCGGCGCTGCAGGTCAGTCAGGCCGACCTCGATCGCGTCAGCAAGGCGCTGGTCGATGCCAAGATCACCGTAAAAGGCACCAGCCTGGGTGAGAAGGGCAGTGGCCTGATCCGCCTGACCAACCAGGAAGACCAGCTGCCAGCCAAGGATGTAGTGCGCAAGGCGCTGGGCGATGATTACGTCGTAGCCCTGAACCTGGCCCAGACCACGCCCACGTGGCTGCGCAACCTGGGTGCCAGCCCGATGAAGCTGGGCCTGGACCTGTCCGGTGGTGTGCACTTCCTGCTGGAAGTGGACATGGACAAGGCCATGAGCGCCCGCATGAAAGTCTACGAAGGCGAGGTCAAGACCTTGCTGCGTAAGGAGCGCATACGCTACCGCAGCCTGCCGCAGCAGGATGGCGGCATCATGCTGGGCTTCTCCGACGACGCTACCCGCGAACAGGCACGTGCCCTGGTACGCAAGAATTTCAGCGATTTCGACCTGACCACTACCGAGCGTAACGACCTCGCCGTGCTGCGCCTGGCGCTTACCCAGGCCAAGGTCGCCGAAATCCGCGAATACTCCATCAAGCAGAACCTCACCACTGTGCGTAACCGGGTCAACGAACTGGGTGTCGCCGAGCCGCTGGTACAGCGCCAGGGCGCCAACCGTATCGTGGTCGAGCTACCGGGTGTGCAGGACACTGCCGAAGCCAAGCGTATCCTGGGTAAAACCGCCAACCTGGAGTTCCGCTTCGGTGCCGAGCCAGGCGCTTCCAAGGCCACCACCGAGGTGTTCGAGTTCCGCGAAGGTGGCCGTTCCGCCCCTGTCGAGCGTGGCTTGATCATCACCGGCGACCAGGTGACCGATGCCCAGGCCAGCTTCGACGAGCACGGCCGCCCACAGGTGAACATTCGCCTGGATGGCCACGGTGGCGAGTTGATGAGCCGCGCCACGCGTAGCAACGTGGGCCGCAGCATGGCGGTGATCTTCATCGAGCAGAAACCGATCACCCGCTACGTCAAGCAAACTGTCGACGGCGTCGAGAAAGACGTCGCGGTGCAGAGCTTCCAGGAAGAGAAAAAGATCATCAGCCTGGCGACCATCCAGTCGCCGCTGGGCAGCCAGTTCCGCATCACCGGCCTCAACGGCCAGGGTGAGTCGTCGGAACTGGCACTGCTGCTGCGTGCCGGTGGTCTGGCGGCGCCGATGTACTTCGCTGAAGAACGTACCATTGGCCCAAGCCTGGGTGCCGACAACATCACCAAGGGTGTTGATGCGTCGCTGTGGGGCATGTTGTTCGTCTCGCTGTTCATCATCGCCATTTACCGCGGCTTCGGCGTGATCGCCACCATCGCCCTGGCAGGCAACATGGTGCTGCTGCTGGCCTTGATGTCGCTGCTGGGCGCCACGCTGACCCTGCCGGGTATCGCCGGTATCGTATTGACCATGGGTATGGCGGTGGACGCCAACGTGCTGATCTTCTCGCGTATCCGCGAAGAGCTCAAAGCCGGCATGTCGGTGCAGCGCGCCATTCACGAAGGTTTCAACCGCGCCTACACCGCGATCATCGACGCCAACCTGACCAGCCTGCTGGTAGGCGGCATCCTGTTCGCCATGGGTACCGGCCCGGTCAAGGGCTTTGCGGTCACCATGTCCCTCGGGATTTTCACCTCGATGTTCACCGCCGTCATGGTGACCCGTGCAATGGTCAACCTGACCTGCGGCGGGCGTGACATCAAGAAGCTGTGGGTTTGAGGGAGCTGCGATGAAAACCATCAATTTCATGGGCGTGCGCAATGTCGCGTTCGCCATCACCGTACTCCTCACCGTGCTGGCACTGTTCAGCTGGTGGCACAAGGGCCTGAACTTCGGCCTGGACTTCACCGGCGGTACGCTGATCGAGCTGACCTACGAGCGCCCGGCTGACCTGAAGGCGGTGCGCGCCGAGCTGAACGATTCTGGCTTCCATGAAGCCATCGTGCAGAGCTTTGGTGCCACCACCGACCTGCTGGTGCGCATGCCGGGTGATGACCCGCAACTGGGCAACAAGGTGGCTGCCGCGCTGCAGAAGGCGGGCGGGGACAACCCGGCCACGCTCAAGCGCGTGGAGTTCGTGGGGCCGCAAGTGGGTGAAGAGCTGCGCGACCAGGGCGGCATGGGCATGCTGCTGGCGTTGGGCGGCATCCTCATCTACCTGGCGTTCCGCTTCCAGTGGAAGTTCGCCGTGGGTGCGATCATTTCGCTGATCCACGACGTTGTGGTCACCCTGGGTATTCTGTCGTTCTTCCAGATCACCTTCGACCTGACCGTGCTGGCGGCCGTGCTGGCGATCATCGGTTACTCGCTGAACGACACCATCGTGGTATTCGACCGGGTACGTGAAAACTTCCGGGTGATGCGCAAGGCGTCGTTGATCGAGAACATCAACGTGTCCACCACCCAGACCCTGCTGCGTACCATCGCCACGTCGGTGTCTACCTTGCTGGCCATCGCTGCGCTGCTGTTCTTCGGCGGCGACAACCTGTTCGGCTTCTCGTTGGCACTGTTCATTGGTGTGATGGCGGGTACCTATTCGTCGATCTACATCGCCAACGTGGTGCTGATCTGGCTGAACCTGAACAGCGAAGACCTGATCCCGCCAGCCAAGGCAGAGGGCGTGGACGACCGCCCGTAACGGAATCTTCCTTCCGTTGGGCAGGTAACAGGGCGCGAGTATTGAACTCGCGCCTTTTTTTTTGCTCCAAGGCAGGGAGAAGGCGGGCACAGCCCCGTAAGTACGATCAGGAGGTTCACGTGAATAAATCAATGCTGGTGGGTGCGGTTCTGGGTGCTGTCGGTGTTACCGCCGGAGGTGCTGTGGCGACCTACAGCTTGGTGAACAAAGGCCCTGAATATGCCCAGGTCACTGACGTGCAGCCGATCAAGCAGCAGGTCAAGACGCCGCGCGAAGTGTGCAAGGACGTTACCGTCACTCGTCAGGCCCCGGTGAAAGACCAGCACCAGATTGCAGGTACTGTGGTGGGTGCGCTGGCCGGTGGCCTGTTGGGTAACCAGATCGGTGGCGGCACCGGCAAGAAGATCGCGACGGTGGCCGGTGCGGTAGGTGGCGGTTACGCCGGTAACAAGGTGCAGGAAGGCATGCAGCAGCGTGACACCTACACCACCACGCAAACCCGCTGCAACACGGTCAATGACATCAGTGACAAGGTGGTGGGGTATAACGTGAAGTACACCATCGGCGACCAGGTCGGCCATGTGAAGATGGACCGCGAGCCCGGCTCGACCATTCCGCTGGACAAGAACGGCAAGTTGATTTTGAGTGATGCTGGCCAGTGATTTATGCTGCCTGAGCCGGCCTCTGCGCGGGTTAACCCGCCCCTCAAGCAGGGAGCTTGTTAGCGATGAGACAGGTTCAGGCTACATAAAACCATCAGGCACAAAAAAGCACCCCGAGGGGTGCTTTTTGCATTTCGGCGATCTGCGCTTAGCGCTTCATGCTCTCTGGCAGGTGCGGCTGGATAGCCGTCAGTACTGCCTTGAAGCACTTGATGTTGCCGGCAACGATGTGGCCTTTTTCGAGGAAGTCGTGGCCACCGTTGAAGTCGCTCACCAGGCCGCCAGCTTCCTGCACCAGCAGCACGCCTGCTGCCATGTCCCATTCCGACAGGCCCGATTCCCAGAAGGCATCGAAGCGGCCGGCGGCCACGTAGGCCAGGTCCAGGCTGGCCGAGCCGGCGCGGCGGATGCCGGCAGTCTGGCCGGTGAGGGCGCGGAACATATCCAGGTAGTTGTCCAGGTCGGCCATTTGGCTGTCACGGAACGGGAAGCCGGTGCCCAGCAGGGCGCCATCAAGGCTGGTGCGCGAGCTGACCCGCAGGCGACGGCCATTGAGCTGGGCGCCACGGCCGCGGCTGGCAGTGAATTCTTCCTGGCGAACCGGGTCAACGATGACGGCGTGCTCCAGGCGGCCGCGGTACTTGCAGGCGATGCTGACGGCAAAGTGCGGGATGCCGCGCAGGAAGTTGGTGGTGCCGTCCAGCGGGTCGATGACCCACAGGTAGTCCTTGCCTTCCTCGCCGGAGCCGGCGTGCAGGCCGGTTTCCTCGCCCTGAATGGAGTGGTTCGGGTAGGCCTTGCGCAGGGCATTGACGATGCTTTGCTCGGCAGCGCGATCGACTTCGGAAACGTAGTCCTTGGCCTCTTTCTCATCGACCTTGATGCTATCCAGGCGTTCGATGGAGCGGAAAATCAGTTCACTGGCGCTGCGAGCGGCGCGCAGGGCGATATTCAGCATAGGCTGCATGGGCGGGTCACCTGGAGATGTTAAAGAAGAAAGCCGATCATTCTAGCAGAAAACTTTGACGGCAAAAGGGTCACATGCGCTTCCTTGGCGTTACGCCCGTCGGTTCTGTAAGATCGATGGCCCTGATTTCTGCATCTGTGAGCACAACACCTTGCTGCAAAATATTCGTGTTGTTCTGGTCAATACCAGCCACCCCGGCAACATCGGCGGCGCTGCGCGTGCCATGAAAAACATGGGCCTGACGCGCCTGGTGCTGGTGCAGCCCAAGGAATTCCCGGCAGCGGACGCCAGCGCCCGCGCGTCCGGTGCCGACGATGTACTGGGCGCCGCCGTAGTGGTCGACAGCCTTGAACAGGCATTGGTTGGCTGCAACCTGGTCATGGGCACCAGTGCCCGTGAGCGCAGTATCCCCTGGCCGCTGATCGGCCCCCGTGACTGCGGCGCCAAGGCCGTGGAGCATGCTGGCACCGGTGAGGAGATCGCCCTGGTATTCGGGCGTGAGCATGCCGGGCTGACCAACGAAGAGCTGCAGCGATGTCACTTCCACGTGCACATTCCCTCCAACCCCGGCTTCAGTTCGCTGAACCTGGCCGCCGCCGTGCAGGTGCTTGCCTACGAGGTGCGCATGGCGTGGCTGGCGGCCGAGCCCGCGCCGGGCAAGGTCGAAAAGGTTGATGCCAACGAGTTGGCAACCATGGACGAAATGGAGCTGTTCTACGACCACCTGGAAAAAACCCTGGTAGGTATCGGCTTCCTCGACCCGGAGAAACCCAAGCACCTCATGCCGCGCTTGCGCAGGCTGTATGGGCGGGTGGCGGTCGAGCGTTCGGAAATGAGCATTTTGCGCGGCATTCTCACCGAGACCCAGAAAGTGGTCCGTGGCGAGCCGCATAAACGGAAGGACTGACAGATGTTCGAACGCCTGCGTGAAGATATTCAAAGCGTTTTCCACCGTGACCCGGCTGCCCGCAACGCCTTTGAAGTGCTGACCTGCTACCCGGGCATGCATGCCATCTGGCTGCACCGCCTGGGCAATGCCCTGTGGAAACGCGACTTCAAGTGGCTGGCGCGGCTGGTGTCCAACTTCGGGCGCTGGCTGACCGGCATCGAGATCCACCCCGGCGCCACCATTGGCCGGCGTTTCTTCATCGACCATGGCATGGGCATCGTCATCGGTGAAACGGCCGAGATCGGCGACGATGTCACCCTCTACCAAGGCGTCACCCTGGGCGGTACCAGCTGGAACAAGGGCAAGCGCCACCCCACCCTGGAAAACGGCGTGGTGGTAGGGGCGGGGGCCAAGGTGTTGGGGCCCTTCACGGTAGGTGCCGGGGCCAAGATCGGTTCCAATGCGGTGGTGACCAAGGCGGTGCCGGCTGGCGCTACTGCGGTTGGCATCCCGGGGCGCATCATCGTCAAGAGCGAAGACACCGAGCTGGAAGCCCGGCGCAAGGCCATGGCGGAAAAGATCGGCTTCGATGCCTATGGCGTCAGCGGCGACATGCCGGACCCGGTCGCCCGTGCCATCGGTCAGATGCTCGACCACTTGCAAGCCGTGGACGAACGCCTCGAGGGTATGTGTGGTGCGCTGACCCGCATGGGCAGCGATTACTGCGCCAAGGAGCTGCCGGCGCTGCCGGACGATGAGTTCACCGAGGCCGCCCAGTTGGCCCAGCGCGACGCTCGGTCGCATTGATTGCGCCACACCCGAAGCACGCCCCGGACAGGGGGCGTGTGCTAAACGCCCCCTGTCTGCTACAATCGCGCCGCCCTCCCGTATGCAAACCCGACTAAAGCAGTAGGTCTAATAGTTGACTTAAATGCTCGGGAATCGCATACTCGCACACATCCCGAAACTCCCGTGGTACCCAATAGCCATGCGACTGACTACCAAAGGCCGATACGCCGTCACTGCCATGCTCGACCTGGCGTTGCACGCGCAGCATGGGCCGGTGTCTTTGGCGGACATTTCCGAGCGCCAGGGCATATCCCTCTCTTATCTGGAGCAGCTGTTCGCCAAGCTGCGCCGCAGCAGCCTGGTATCCAGCGTGCGCGGCCCGGGCGGCGGCTACCAGCTCTCGCGGGGCATGGAAACCATCCAGGTTGCCCAGGTCATCGACGCGGTCAACGAATCGGTCGATGCCACCCGTTGCCAGGGGCTCGGGGACTGCCACGCCGGTGATACCTGCCTGACCCACCACCTGTGGTGCGACCTCAGCCAGCAGATTCACGAATTCCTCAGCGGCATCAGCCTGGCCGACCTCGTCAAGCGCCGTGAGGTGCAGGAAGTCGCCCAGCGCCAGGACCTGCGCCGTGTCGCCGGCCTGTCTGCCCAGCTGGACAAGATTGAGACGTCCGCCGTCGATTGATCCCCCAGGGACGACGAGCGACGCCACCGCCTGATAGGAGAGAAAAATGAAGTTGCCGATCTACCTCGATTACTCCGCGACCACGCCGGTTGACCCACGCGTGGCCCAGAAGATGGCCGACTGCCTGACGGCGGACGGCAACTTCGGTAACCCTGCTTCGCGCTCCCACGTTTTCGGCTGGAAGGCCGAAGAAGCGGTCGAGCACGGCCGTCGCCAGGTTGCCGAACTGATCAATGCCGACCCGCGCGAGATCGTCTGGACCAGCGGTGCCACCGAGTCCGACAACCTCGCCCTTAAAGGTGTGGCGCACTTCTATCACACCAAGGGCAAGCACATCATCACCTCCAAGATCGAGCACAAGGCGGTCTTGGACACGGCTCGCCAGCTGGAGCGTGAAGGCTTTGAAGTGACCTACCTCGAGCCAGGCGCAGACGGCATCGTCACCCCGGCCATGGTCGAGGCGGTGCTGCGCGATGACACCATCCTGGTGTCGCTGATGCACGTGAACAACGAAGTCGGCTCGATCAACGACATCGCCGCCATCGGCGAACTCACCCGCTCGCGCGGTGTGCTGTTCCACGTCGACGCTGCCCAGTCCGCCGGCAAGGTCGAAATCGACCTGCAAAAGCTCAAGGTCGACCTGATGTCGTTCTCGGCGCACAAGGTGTACGGCCCCAAAGGGATCGGCGCGCTGTACGTCAGCCGCAAACCACGGGTACGCCTTGAAGCCACCATTCATGGCGGTGGCCACGAGCGCGGCATGCGTTCGGGCACCCTGCCAACCCACCAGATCGTTGGCATGGGCGAAGCTTTCGCCATCGCCAAGCAGGAAATGGCCGCCGAGAACGTGCGCATCAAGGCCCTGAGCGACCGCTTCTTCAAGCAGGTGTCCAGCCTGGAAGAGCTGTACGTCAATGGCAGCCAGGCTGCCCGTGTACCGCACAACCTGAACTTGAGCTTCAACTATGTCGAAGGCGAGTCGCTGCTGATGTCGCTGAAGGACATTGCCGTATCGTCCGGTTCGGCCTGCACCTCCGCTTCGCTCGAGCCTTCGTACGTACTGCGTGCGCTGGGCCGCAACGACGAGCTGGCGCACAGCTCGATCCGTTTCTCCTTCGGCCGCTTCACTACCGAAGCAGAAGTGGACTACGCCGCGCAGAAAGTCTGCGAGGCGGTGAACAAACTGCGTGAACTGTCGCCGCTGTGGGATATGTACAAAGACGGCGTTGACATCTCCAAGATCGAGTGGGCCGCCCACTAAGCAGTCGCCGGCAAGAGCGGCTCCCTGATGAGGAAGGAATTGCACCATGGCATACAGTGAAAAGGTCATCGACCACTACGAAAACCCGCGCAACGTCGGCAAGATGAATGCCGAGGACCCCGATGTCGGTACCGGCATGGTCGGCGCCCCTGCGTGTGGCGACGTGATGCGTCTGCAAATCAAGGTCAACGAGCAGGGCGTCATCGAAGACGCCAAGTTCAAGACCTACGGCTGCGGTTCGGCCATCGCTTCCAGCTCCCTGGCCACCGAGTGGATGAAGGGCAAGACCCTGGACGAAGCTGAAACCATCAAGAACACCCAGCTGGCCGAAGAACTGGCGTTGCCGCCGGTCAAGATCCACTGCTCGGTACTCGCCGAAGATGCCATCAAGGCAGCCGTACGCGATTACAAGCAGAAAAAAGGCTTGATCTAAGTCGCCTGTTGCGAGGTAAGGAGCTCTGATGGCTATCAGCATGACAGAAGCCGCCGCCAACCACGTGCGGCGTTCCCTGGAAGGGCGCGGCAAGGGTGAAGGCATTCGCCTGGGCGTGCGCACCACCGGCTGCTCGGGCCTGGCCTACGTGCTGGAGTTCGTCGACGAGCTGGCTGCGGAAGACGAGGTGTTCGAGAACCACGGTGTCAAGGTGATCATCGATCCCAAGAGCCTGGTCTACCTTGACGGTACCGAGCTGGACTTCGTCAAGGAAGGGTTGAACGAAGGCTTCAAGTTCAACAACCCCAACGTGCGCGGTGAGTGTGGCTGCGGCGAAAGCTTCAACGTCTGAGGCTGGCCGTGGGTACTCCTTGTCACTTCGCATTATTCGACCTGCAGCCAAGCTTCCGCCTGGATCTCGACAAGCTGGCCACTCGCTACCGCGCGTTGGCCCGCGATGTTCATCCTGATCGCTTTGCCGACGCTTCCGAGCGTGAGCAGCGCGTGGCGCTGGAAAAGTCCGCAGCCCTCAACGATGCGTACCAGACCTTGCGCAGCGCCCCGCGCCGCGCACGCTACCTGCTGGCCATCGATGGCCACGAAGTGCCCCAGGAAGTCACGGTCCACGACCCGGACTTCCTGTTGCAGCAGATGCAGTGGCGTGAAGAGCTCGAAGAGCTGCAGGATGAAGCGGATCTCGACGGCGTTGCCGTGTTCAAGAAGCGCCTGAAGGTTGCCCAGGACACGCTGAACGACGATTTCGCCGCCTGCTGGGATGTTGCTGCAGAGCGCGAGCAGGCCGAGCGCCTGATGCGCCGCATGCAGTTCCTCGACAAGCTCGCCCAAGAAGTGCGCCAACTCGAAGAGCGCCTCGACGATTAACCCGGTGCCGCCCGTGATGGCACCTAAGGTACTCAGATAAGCATGGCCCTACTGCAGATTGCCGAACCCGGTCAAACCCCTCAGCCGCACCAGCGCCGCCTGGCGGTGGGGATCGACCTGGGTACTACCAATTCTCTGGTCGCTGCACTGCGCAGCGGTGTCAGCGAGCCCCTGCCCGATGCGCAGGGCAATGTCATTCTGCCGTCGGCGGTGCGCTACCTCGAAGGGCGCAGCGAAGTCGGCCAGGCTGCACGTGATGCCGCCTCCAGCGACCCGTTCAATACCGTGCTGTCGGTCAAGCGCCTGATGGGGCGTGGCTTGGCCGACGTCAAGCAGCTGGGTGAGCAACTGCCCTACCGCTTTGTTGGCGGCGAGTCGCACATGCCGTTCATCGATACCGTTCAGGGGCCCAAGAGCCCGGTGCAAGTGTCGGCGGACATCCTCAAGGTGCTGCGCGAGCGTGCCGAGGCTACCCTTGGCGGCGACCTGGTGGGCGCGGTGATTACCGTGCCTGCCTACTTCGATGATGCCCAGCGCCAGGCTACCAAGGACGCTGCGCGCCTGGCCGGCCTGAACGTGCTGCGCCTGCTCAACGAGCCTACTGCCGCAGCCGTGGCTTACGGCCTGGACCAGAACGCCGAAGGCGTGGTGGCCATCTACGACCTGGGTGGCGGTACCTTCGATATCTCCATCCTGCGCCTGACCGCAGGTGTGTTCGAAGTGCTGGCCACCGGCGGTGATACTGCCTTGGGCGGTGACGATTTCGACCATGCCATTGCTGGCTGGATCATCGAGCAGGCAGGCTTGTCGTCCGACCTCGACCCGTCTACCCAGCGTGCCCTGCTGCAAGCTGCCTGCGCGGCCAAGGAAGCCCTCACCGACGCCGACGTGGTCGCGGTCAGCCATGGCGCCTGGCAGGGTGGGCTCAGCCGAGCGGCCTTCGACGCCATGATCGAGCCCATGGTCGCCCGCAGCCTCAAGGCCTGCCGCCGCGCCGTGCGTGACAGCGGTGTGGAGCTCGAAGACGTCAGCGCCGTGGTCATGGTGGGGGGTTCTACCCGCGTGCCGCGCGTGCGCGAGGCGGTGGGTACGCTGTTTGGCCGTGCCCCGCTGACCTCGATCGACCCCGACCAGGTGGTGGCCATTGGCGCTGCCATCCAGGCCGATACCCTGGCCGGCAACCGCCGCGAGGGCGGTGAGCTGTTGCTGCTGGATGTGATCCCGCTGTCCCTGGGGCTTGAGACCATGGGCGGGCTGATGGAGAAGGTGATCCCGCGCAATACCACCATCCCGGTAGCCCGCGCCCAGGAGTTCACCACCTACAAGGATGGCCAGACGGCCATGATGATCCACGTGCTGCAGGGTGAGCGCGAGCTCATCAGCGACTGCCGCTCGCTGGCACGCTTTGAGCTGCGCGGTATTCCGGCCATGGTTGCCGGCGCTGCGAAAATTCGCGTGACCTTCCAGGTGGACGCCGATGGCTTGCTCAGCGTCGCGGCGCGCGAACTGGCCTCGGGCGTGGAGGCGAGCATTCAGGTGAAGCCGTCTTATGGCCTGACCGACGGTGAAATCGCCCGCATGCTCAAAGACTCCTTCCAACATGCCGGCACCGACAAGCAGGCACGTCAGCTGCGCGAGCACCAGGTGGACGGCGAACGCCTGCTGGAGGCGGTACAAGGCGCTCTGGACGCCGATGGCGAGCGCCTGCTCAGCGGCGAAGAGCGCCAGGCTATCGAATTCCAGATGCAAGAACTACGTGATTTGCTGGCCGGCACTGATGGCGCTGCCATCGAGCAACAGACCAAGCGTCTGTCGCAGGTGACCGATGCATTTGCCGCCCGTCGCCTTGATTCGACGGTCAAAGCCGCACTGGCCGGGCGCAACCTGAATGAGATCGAGGAGTAATCGATGCCGCTGGTAACATTCCTGCCGCATGAGAAGTTCTGCCCTGAAGGGCTGACCGTGGAGGTACCGGCCGGGACCAATGTCCTGGAGCTGGCCCACGATCATCACATCGAGATGGAAAGTGCCTGTGGTGGGGTCAAGGCCTGCACCACCTGCCACTGCATCGTGCGCAAGGGCTTCGACTCCCTCGAAGAAGCCGACGAGCTGGAAGAGGACATGCTGGACAAGGCCTGGGGCCTGGAAGCCCAGTCGCGCCTGGGTTGCCAGGTGGTGGTAAAGGACCAGGACCTCACCATCGAGATCCCCAAGTATTCGCTCAACCACGCTGCCGAAGCACCGCACTGAGGGCCTGTACATGAGTCTGAAATGGGTTGATGTACTTGATATCGCCATCGAGCTTGCAGAAAGCAAGCCTGACGTCGATCCTCGTTATGTGAATTTCGTCGACCTGCACCGCTGGGTGCTGGCATTGCCAGGCTTCAGCGACGATCCGTCACGCGGCGGTGAGAAAGTGCTCGAAGCTATCCAGGCCGCCTGGATCGACGAAGCCGATTAAGCGTTATCTGCAGGTTAGGCAATCCCCCGGAACCCGCGTATAATTCGCGGGTTTAATTTTTCGCAACACTCATATTCTGGAGTTATCCATGGCTGTTCAACGTACCTTCTCCATCATCAAGCCTGACGCCGTTGCCAAGAACGTCATCGGCAAGATCACCAGCCGCTTCGAAGAAGCCGGCCTGAAAATCGTTGCCTCGAAAATCAAACAACTGTCCAAGGCCGAAGCTGAAGGCTTCTACGCCGAGCACAGCGAGCGCGGCTTCTTCGGTGACCTGGTTGCCTTCATGACTTCCGGCCCGGTAGTTGTTCAGGTTCTGGAAGGCGAGAACGCCATCGCCAAGAACCGTGAGCTGATGGGTGCCACCAACCCTAAAGAAGCTGCTGCCGGTACCATCCGTGCCGACTTCGCCGAGTCCATCGACGCCAACGCCGTTCACGGTTCGGACTCCGAAGCTGCTGCTGCTCGCGAAATCGCTTACTTCTTCGCTGCTACCGAGGTAACCACTCGCTAAGCGAAAGCTTACGGGTGAGGGTGAATCCATGACGACATCTACTGGCAAAATCAACCTGTTGGGTCTGACCCAGCCGGAAATGGAACAATTCTTCGACTCGATCGGGGAGAAACGCTTCCGTGCCGGCCAGGTGATGAAATGGATTCACCATTTTGGCGTCGATGATTTCGCCGCCATGACGAACGTCGGCAAGGTCTTGCGCGAAAAGCTCGAGGCCGTTGCCGAGATTCGTCCACCGGAAGTGGTCAGTGAAGACATTTCCGCTGACGGTACCCGCAAATGGGTCATCCGCGTTGCCTCCGGCAGCTGCGTCGAAACCGTCTACATCCCTACCGACGATCGCGGCACCCTGTGCGTGTCGTCGCAAGCCGGCTGTGCCCTGGACTGCAGCTTCTGCTCCACCGGCAAGCAAGGCTTCAACAGCAACCTCACCGCCGCCGAAGTGATCGGCCAGGTGTGGCTTGCCAACAAATCCTTCGGGACCGTCCCCGCCAAGATCGACCGCGCGATTACCAACGTGGTCATGATGGGCATGGGCGAGCCCTTGCTTAACTTCGACAACGTCATCGCCGCCATGAAAATCATGATGGATGACCTTGGCTACGGCATCTCCAAGCGCCGCGTCACCCTGTCCACGTCGGGCGTGGTGCCGATGATCGATGAGCTGGCCAAGCATATCGATGTGTCGCTGGCCCTGTCGCTGCACGCGCCCAACGACGAGCTGCGCAACAAGCTGGTACCGATCAACAAGAAGTACCCGCTGAAGATGCTGCTGCAATCGTGCATGGGCTACATGGACACCCTGGGTGGCAAGCGCGTGCTCACCATCGAGTACACGCTGCTCAAGGATGTCAACGATCAGCCCGAGCACGCCGCACAGATGATCGAGCTGTTGCGCGACGTGCCGTGCAAGATCAACCTGATCCCGTTCAACCCGTTCCCGCATTCGGGCTACGAGCGGCCGAGCAACAATGCCATTCGTCGCTTCCAGGACATGCTGCACCACGGTGGTTTCAACGTCACCACCCGCACCACCCGCGGCGAGGACATCGACGCGGCCTGTGGTCAGTTGGTCGGCCAGGTCAACGACCGTACCCGCCGCAGCGAGCGTTACATTGCCGTGCGTCAGCTTTCGGCTGATGTGGAGCGCCAAGACAGCCCCGCCAGCCACTGACCGGTACCGTGCCCATGACCCTGCGCGCCGCGCTGTCGATCCTTGCGCTCCTGCTGCTGGCCGGTTGCGTGTCGGGCGGCACCGGCGACCCGCTGGCCAGTCGCGAGGGCAGGGCGCAGGCGGGGCGCGCCTACGTGCAGTTGGGCCTGGGTTATTTGCAACAGGGTTTGACCGGCCAGGCCAAGGTGCCATTGGGCCAGGCGCTGGCACTGGACAACCACGACAGCGATGCCCACGCGGCTCTGGCGCTGGTTTACCAGGCTGAAGGTGAGCCCGCCCTGGCCGAGCGGCATTTTCGCCAGGCCCTGCAGGCCAGTACCGGCACCACACGAATTCGCAACAATTACGGCAGTTTCCTTTATGCTCAGGGGCGATTTGCCGAGGCCGAGCAGATGTTTCGCCTGGCCAGCGCCGATACCCTGTATCCTGAGCGCTCGCGTGTGTTCGAGAACCTCGGCCTGACTGCCCTGCGGCTCGATCGCCGCGACCAGGCGCATGCCTATTTGCACAAAGCACTGCAGTTGGACCAACGGCAGCCGAAAGCCTTGCTGGAAATGGCTGAGTTGTCCTACGAAAACAGGCATTATGTGCCGGCCCGGGACTACTACGATCGTTTCAGCCAGCTGAGCGACCACGACGCCCGTAGCTTGTTGCTGGGTAGCCGCCTTGCCAGGGTCTTCGACCAACAAGGCACATTGGCCGAGCTGGGCCAGCAATTACAACGACTTTATCCCGGTACGCCGGAATATCAGCAATACCTGTCGGAGCAACGATGAACGCCGCGCATCCCGAAGTAGCCGTAGCGCCTGGCCAGAACCCCGGTGAGCTTTTGCGCCTGGCCCGTGAAAAACGGGACTGGTCCCAAGCCGAGGTGGCCCGCAAGCTCAACCTCACCCTCAGTTCGTTGAACCATGTGGAAACCGGCGCCTTCGACAAGCTGCCGGGGCACACCTTCGCCCGTGGCTATATCCGTGCCTACGCCAAGCTGATGGACCTGGACCAGGCCGCGCTGGTAGAGGCCTTCGACCGCTACACCGGCACCCATGCCAAGGGCAGCGACGTGCACTCGCTGGGCCGCATCGAAGAGCCCATGCGCCTGTCCCATAACATTCTGCGCGGCGTCAGCCTGCTGCTGCTTTTGGCGGTGGTTGGGGGTGGCTTCGCCTGGTGGCAGGACCAGGGCAGCCAGCGTGGCAAGGACCTGTCGAAGATCGCCCTTGAACATGTCGAGGTCGAAAGCGCAGACGGCACCACCCAGATCCACCCGCTCGATGAGCCTGAAGACCAGGCGGTTTCGGCAGGGCAGCAGCCCGAGAGCGCGCCGTTGCCTCTGGAGCAGAACACGGCCGGCCAGCAAGCCGCCACTGCCGAACAGGCACCTGCGGCCGCTACGGCCCCGGCCAGCAGCCCGGCGACGGTGCAACAGGCACCTGCCCCCAGCACCGCCAGCCCAACCGTGGCGGCACCCAGTACACCGGCCACCCCTGCGCCATCGGCCGAGGCCGCTGCTCAGCCAGCCGCCGTGCCAGCCGGCAGTGCCAAGGTCGCCATCCAGTTCGTGGCCGATTGCTGGACCCAGGTTTCCGATGGCAACGGCAAGGTGCTGTTCAGCGCCATCAAGCGCAAGGGGGACAACCTCGAACTGACCGGCAAGCCGCCCTTCGCGGTACGTCTGGGCTTTGCCCGTGGCGCCCAGGTCAGCTACAACGGCCAGCCCGTCGACGTTGCCCCGTTCACCAGTGGCGAAACCGCTCGCCTGAAGTTGGGACAGTAACTCATGCACGGCGAATCCCCGATCAAACGTCGCGAATCCCGCAAAATCTGGGTCGGCAATGTGCCGGTGGGTGGTGATGCCCCCATTGCAGTACAGAGCATGACCAATACCGACACCAACGATGTGGCGGCTACCGTCGGGCAGATCCAGCGTCTGGTCGATGCCGGCGTCGACATCGTTCGCGTCTCGGTACCGGACATGGACGCCGCCGAGGCCTTCGGCCGCATCAAGCAGCAGGTCAGCGTCCCGTTGGTGGCCGACATTCACTTCGACTACAAGATTGCCCTGCGCGTGGCCGAACTGGGTGTGGACTGCCTGCGTATCAACCCGGGCAACATCGGCCGTGAGGACCGTGTGCGGGCTGTAGTGGATGCCGCCCGCGACCGGGGTATCCCGATCCGTATCGGCGTCAACGCAGGCTCCCTGGAGAAGGACCTGCAGAAGAAGTACGGCGAACCGACCCCGGCTGCGCTGGTAGAGTCGGCGTTGCGCCATGTGGAGCATCTCGATCGCCTGAACTTCCAGGACTTCAAGGTCAGCGTCAAGGCCTCCGATGTGTTCATGGCCGTCGAAGCCTATCGCCTGCTGGCCAAGCAGATCGTGCAGCCGTTGCACCTGGGCATCACCGAAGCCGGCGGCCTGCGCTCGGGGACGGTGAAATCTGCTGTGGGCCTCGGTATGCTGCTTGCCGAAGGCATTGGCGATACCATCCGTATTTCGCTTGCGGCCGACCCGGTCGAGGAAGTGAAGGTCGGTTACGACATTCTCAAGTCGCTGCACCTGCGTTCGCGTGGCATCAACTTCATCGCCTGCCCGAGCTGCTCGCGGCAGAACTTCGATGTGGTCAAGACCATGAACGAGCTGGAGGGGCGGCTGGAAGACCTGCTGGTACCGCTGGACGTTGCAGTGATCGGCTGCGTGGTCAACGGCCCCGGTGAAGCCAAGGAGTCCCATGTGGGCCTGACGGGTGGTACGCCGAACCTGGTGTACATCGACGGCAAGCCGGCACAGAAGCTCACCAATGACAACCTGGTGGATGAGCTGGAAAAGCTCATTCGCCAGAAAGCGGCCGAAAAGGCCGAAGCCGACGCGGCACTGATTGCCCGTGGCTGATACACAGAATTCGTAAGGACTATTCGTGAGCAAATCGCTGCAAGCCATCCGTGGCATGAACGACATCCTGCCAGAACAGTCGCCGCTGTGGCGCTACTTCGAGGGTACCGTTGCCGGCCTGCTGGACACCTACGGGTACAGCCAGATCCGCACGCCCATCGTGGAGTTCACCGAGCTGTTCAAACGCTCCATCGGCGAAGTGACCGACATCGTCGAAAAGGAGATGTACACCTTCGAGGACCGCAACGGCGATTCGCTGACCCTGCGCCCCGAGGGCACGGCAGCGTGCGTACGTGCGGTGCTGGAGCATGGCATCACCGGCAACGGTCAGGTGCAGAAACTCTGGTACATCGGCCAGATGTTCCGCCACGAGCGCCCACAGAAAGGCCGCTACCGCCAGTTCCACCAGATCGGTGTGGAAGTGTTCAACCTGGACGGCCCGGACATCGATGCCGAACTGATCATGCTCACCTGGCGCCTGTGGGGCCTGCTGGGCATCCAGGACGCGGTCAAGCTGGAACTCAACAGCCTGGGCACCAGCGAAGCACGGGCCCGCTACCGTGATGCGCTGGTCGAGTTCCTCTCGGCGCGCCTGGAGCAGCTCGACGAAGACAGCCAGCGTCGCCTGAAGAGCAACCCGCTGCGCATCCTCGACAGCAAGGACCCGAACACCCAGGCGGTGCTGGTGGGCGCACCCAAGCTCGAAGACTACCTGGACGACGAGTCGCGGGTGCACTTCGAAGGCCTCAGGGCGCGCCTGGACGCTGCCGGTATCCCGTTCCAGCTCAATACCAAGCTGGTGCGTGGCCTGGACTACTACAGCAAGACGGTCTTCGAGTGGGTCACCGACAAACTTGGCGCCCAGGGCACAGTGTGTGCCGGTGGGCGTTACGATGGCCTGGTCGAGCAGATGGGCGGCAAGCCGACCCCCGGCGTTGGTTTCGCCATGGGTATCGAACGCCTGATCCTGCTGCTGGAAACGTTCGGCAAGGTGCCTGAATCCATCAGCCGTCAGGTCGACGTCTACCTGTGCGCCTTCGGCGAGCAGGCCGAACTGGCCGGGTTGCGCCTGTCGGAACAGTTGCGCGATCGCCTGCCGGGCCTGCGCCTGGCGGTCAACGCCGGTGCTGGCAGCTTCAAGAGCCAGTTCAAGAAGGCCGACAAGAGTGGCGCGCTGTTCGCCCTGATTCTCGGCGACGACGAACTGGCCAGCCAGCAGATCGGCTTCAAGCCCCTGCGCGGTCAGGGCGAACAACAGAACATTGCCTGGGATGCTCTTGCAGAGCACCTGGAAACCGCGATCGCCCAGGCGTAACGCGGTTCAACAAGCGAATAGGCGAAAAGGAGTATTGGGGTGTCGAGTACCGATGATGAACTGGTAGGGGTCAAGGACTGGTGGAACCGCAACGGCAAGCCGCTGCTGACCGGCGCCCTGTTGGCGGGTGTGGTGGTACTGGGCTGGAATACCTGGCACAAGTACCAGAACAACCAGTCCCAAGGTGCTTCGCAGCTGTACCAGGCCTTGCTGGAAACCAGCCTGACGCCCAGCGGCCAGCCTGACGCGACCAAGGTTGCGGAACTGGCCGGCAAGCTCAAGAGCGAGTTCGGCGGTACCGCCTATGCCCAGTACGGTAGCCTGTTCGTGGCCAAGGTGGCGGTAGAAACCGGCAAACTTGACGACGCCGCTGCCGAGCTCAAGTCTGTGGTGGACAAGCCCGCCGATACCACCCTGGGCGAGATTTCCCGCCAGCGCCTGGCACGGGTAATGGCCGCTCAGAACAAGGCCGAGGATGCCCTGAAGCTGCTGGACGGCGACGCTGACAAGGCGTTTCTGGCCAGCCGTGAAGAGTTGAAGGGTGACCTGCTGGTGCAGCTGGGGCGCGCTGACGACGCCCACAGCGCTTACGAAAAAGCCAAGGCTGCGCTGTCCGACGAGGCGGCGGTCGGTGGCTTGCAATTGAAGCTGGATGACCTGGCCAAAGGGGACGCGTAAGTGATCGGTTGGAAACAAGCAGCAGTGCTGACCTTGGCCGTACTGGCCGCAGGTTGCAGCAGCAACAGCAAGAAGGAACTGCCCCCGGCCGAGCTGACCAAGTTCACCGAGGAAGTGGTGCTGAAAAAGCAGTGGAGCCGTTCGATTGGTGACGGCCAGGGCGAAACCTACAACACCCTGGTGCCAGCCATTGAAAACGACCGCATCTACGCGTCCGACGTGAAGGGCGACGTTTATGCCCTTGATCGCATCACCGGTAACGTGGTGTGGAACAAGGACCTTGACCTGCCAGTGTCCGGCGCTGTCGGCGTGGGCTACGGCCTGGTGATGCTCGGCACCCTCAAGGGTGAAGTAATCGCCCTGGACGCGAGCACTGGTGAAGAGCGCTGGCGTTCGCGGGTGACCAGCGAAGTACTGGCGCCGCCTGCCAACAACGGTGATGTGGTCGTTGTACAAACCCAGGACGATCGCCTGATCGGCCTGGACGCGGCTACCGGTGATCGTCGCTGGATCTACGAAAGCAGCCCCGCTGTGCTGACACTGCGTGGCACCGGCGCGCCAATCGCCACCAACCGCCTGGCCGTGGCCGGCCTGTCCACCGGCAAGGTGGTTGCGGTGGATATCAGCAACGGCGTACCCGTGTGGGAAAGCCGCGTGGCCATTCCCAAGGGCCGCTCCGAGCTGGACCGTGTTGTGGATATCGACGGCGGGTTGCTGCTCTCCGGTGGTACGCTGTACGTCAGTACCTATCAGGGCCGCGTTGCGGGCCTGGACCTGGAAAGCGGCCGTGTGATCTGGCAGCGCGACGCCTCCAGCTATGTGGGTGTGGCCCAGGGCTTCGGCAACGTCTACGTCAGCGAAGCGTCCGGTACCGTCGAAGGGGTGGACGAGCGTTCTTCCAGCGCCATCTGGTCCAACGATGCCATGGCTCGCCGGCAGCTGACCGCCCCGGAGGTGTACAGCAGCTACGTGGCAGTGGGTGACTTCGAAGGCTACCTGCACCTGCTGAGCCAGGTCGATGGCCGCTTCGTTGGCCGTGAGCGTATCGACAGCGATGGCCTGCGCGCCCGACCACTGGTGGTCGGCGACACCATCTATGTATTTGGCAACAGCGGCAAGCTCGAGGCACTGACCATCCGCTGAAGCTATGCTTGAAGCCTTGATAGGGCTTCAGGCCGCGGCGTAGGACACGCCGCCCGAACTCCGGCCGCTGCCTTGCAGCGGCCTTTGCATTTTCAAGAATTCAAGAGTGGAGAGCCAATGGTTCCCGTAATTGCCCTGGTGGGCCGCCCGAACGTTGGCAAATCCACCATGTTCAACCGCCTGACCAAAACCCGCGATGCCATCGTCGGTGACCTGTCGGGCCTGACCCGTGACCGCCAGTATGGTGATGCCAGCTGGCAGGGTCGCTCCTTCATCCTGATCGATACCGGTGGTATTACCGGTGACGAAGTGGGCATGGACGAAAAGATGGCCGAGCAGTCGCTGATGGCCATCGAAGAGGCCGACTATGTGCTGTTCCTGGTGGATGCCCGTGCCGGCATGACTGCCGCCGACCAGATGATTGCCGAGCACCTGCGCAAGCGCAACAAAGAAGCGATTCTGGTTGCCAACAAGATCGACAACATCGACGCCGATGTTGCCCGCGCCGAATTCTCGCCGCTGGGCATGGGCAATGCCATTCCGGTAGCGGGTTCCCAGGGGCGCGGCATCAACGCCTTGATGGAAGCCGTACTGGGCCACGTCCCGCGCGACCAGGTCGAAGAGGCGCTGGACGCCGACGTGGCCGAAGGCGAAGAGGCCGTGCGCATTCCGGGCCCGAGCGAGAAGGATGGCATCAAGATCGCCATCATCGGCCGCCCCAACGTGGGCAAGTCGACGCTGGTAAACCGCATGCTCGGCGAAGAGCGTGTGGTGGTGTACGACCAGCCAGGCACTACCCGTGACAGTATCTACATCCCGTTCGAGCGTGATGGTGACAAGTACACCTTCATCGACACGGCGGGTGTGCGCAAGCGCGGCAAGATCCACGAGGAAGTCGAGAAGTTCTCGGTGGTGAAGACGCTGCAGGCGATCAAGGACGCCAACGTGGTCATCTTCGTCATGGATGCCCGCGAAGGGGTGGTTGACCACGACCTCAACCTGCTGGGCTTTGCCCTGGAAGCGGGCCGTGCCATTGTCATCGCCCTGAACAAGTGGGACGGCATGGAGCCGGGTGAGCGCGACTACGTGAAGACCGAGCTGGAGCGCCGGCTGTTCTTCGTCGATTTTGCCGACATCCACTTCATCTCGGCGTTGCACGGCACTGGGGTAGGCCACCTGTACAAGTCGGTGCAGGCTGCGTTCCTGTCTGCGGTCACCCGCTGGCCGACCAGCCGCCTGACCCAGATCCTCGAGGATGCGGTCAGCGAACACCAGCCGCCGCTGGTCAACGGCCGCCGCATCAAGCTGCGCTATGCCCACTTGGGTGGCGCCAACCCGCCGCTGATCGTGATTCACGGTAACCAGACCGACAAGATTCCGAAGTCGTACTCCCGTTACCTGGAAAACACCTACCGCCGGGTACTGAAGCTGGTCGGTACGCCGATCCGCATTGAGTACAAGGGTGGTGACAACCCGTACGAAGGCAAGAAAAACACCCTGACCGACCGCCAGGTCAACAAGAAACGCCGCTTGATGTCCCACCACAAAAAAGCCGAGAAAAAGCGCCGCGACAAGCGGTAAAGCAGCTGCGAGCTGCAAGCGGCAAGCTGCAAGTAAAAGCAGACCGCGTTATCTTTGCTTTTTCTTGCAGCTTCAAGCTCGCGGCTCACGGCTCACGGCTTGAAGCTTGAAGCTTGAAGCTTGCAGCTTGCAGCTAGGAAAGGGGGGAGACATGATCAGCAGTAAACTGCCGGATGTCGGCACTACCATTTTCACGACCATGTCTCAGCTTGCCGCGCAGACGGGTGCGTTGAACCTGTCGCAAGGTTTCCCTGACTTCAATGGGCCACAGGCGCTGCTCGACGCGGTAGGGCGCCATGTGGCCGCCGGGCACAACCAGTATTCGCCGATGACCGGTTTGCCTGCGCTGCGTCAGCAGGTGGCGGCCAAGGTGCAGCGGTTGTACGGGGCCCAGGTGGATGCTGACCAGGAAGTGACCATCACGCCCGGTGCCACCGAGGCGATTTTCTGCGCCATCCAGGCGGTGGTTCACCCCGGTGACGAGGTGATCGTTTTTGACCCTTCCTACGACAGCTACGAACCCTCCGTGCAACTGGCGGGGGGGCGCTGTGTGCACGTGCAGCTTGGCGACGGTGACTTTCGTATCGACTGGCAGCGGTTCGCGGATGCCCTGAGCCCGCGTACCCGCATGGTCATTCTCAACTCGCCGCACAACCCCAGCGGCGCGCTGGTCACCCACGAAGACCTGAACCAGCTGGCCGCACTGATCGGCGAGCGCGACGTGTTCGTGGTCAGCGATGAAGTCTACGAACACCTGGTGTACGACGGTGCCCGCCATGCCAGCGTGCTGGCCCATGAGCAGTTGTACCGGCGCGCGTTCGTGGTCAGTTCGTTCGGCAAGACCTACCACGTCACTGGCTGGAAGACTGGCTACGTGATCGCACCGCCAGCGCTCAGCGCAGAACTGCGCAAGGTGCACCAGTACGTGAACTTCTGCGGGGTCACCCCCCTGCAGTGTGCCCTGGCCGACTTCATGGCCGCGCACCCTGAACATGTCGAGCAGTTGCCCGCGTTCTACCAGGCCAAGCGCGACCTCTTCTGCGGTTTACTGGCGGGCTCGCGGTTTACGTTCACACCCACCGCAGGCACCTATTTCCAGCTGGTGGACTACGCGCACATACGCCCCGACCTGGACGATGTGCAGATGTCGCTGTGGCTCACCCGCGAGCACGGGGTGGCGACCATCCCCGTGTCGGTGTTCTACCAGCAGGCCATCACCGGGCAGCGCCTGGTGCGCCTGTGCTTTGCCAAACGAGAGGAGACGCTGCGCCAGGCAGCGGAGAAACTATGCGCGATTTGAGTACGCTGCCGAATCTGAAAATTGCCTTGGTGCAAACCACACTCGCCTGGCACGACCCCGAGGCCAACTACGCGCATTTCGAAGCGCTGCTGGAGCACGTGGGCGAGGTGGACCTGGTGATCCTGCCAGAAATGTTCACCACAGGGTTTTCGATGCAGTCCGAAAGCCTGGCCGAGCAGGAAAACGGGCCAACCTACAAGTGGTTGAAGGCCCAGGCCAGGAAGCACGGCGCGGTGATCACCGGTAGCGTCATCATTCAGGCAGCCGACGGTAGCCATCGCAACCGCTTGCTGTGGGCGCGGCCGGATGGTGAGATCCTGCATTACGACAAGCGTCACCTGTTCCGCATGGCCGGTGAGCACAAGCATTACACCCCTGGGGAGCGTCAGGTGCAGTTCGAGCTCAAGGGCTGGCGTATCCGCCCGCTGATTTGCTACGACCTTCGCTTCCCGGTGTGGAGCCGCGATGCCCAGGACACCGACCTGCTGCTGTACACCGCCAACTGGCCCGCTGCCCGTCGCCAGCACTGGAACCGCCTGTTGCCGGCGCGGGGCATCGAGAACCTGTGCTATGTGGCTGCGGTGAACCGTGTGGGGACCGACGGCAAAGGGTTTGCGTATTCCGGCGACAGCCAGGTGCTGGATTTCCAGGGCGAGAGCCTGTTGAGCGCCGGTGAGGCGGACGGCGTGTTCACGGTGGTGCTCAGCGCAGCGGAGTTGGCCGCTTACCGCACCAAATTCCCGGCCAACCTGGACGCCGACACCTTCGACCTGCATTGACTGGCGGCTGCTGTCGGCAGGTACCCGGCTACCCTAGTACACATCCCGCCGATAGCGCCCGTCCTCGATCAGTTGCTGCACAGCTGCCTCGCCCAGTATGCCGTTGAGCGCCGCATCCACACCCGCGGCCATGCCTTGCAGGCTGCCGCAGACATAGATGCAGGCACCCTCGGCCACCCAGCGCCGCAGTTCATCGGCCTGCTGCAGCAATACATCCTGCACGTACACCTTTTCTGCCTGGTCACGGGAGAAGGCCAGGTCCAGGCGCGTGAGGTCGCCACTGGCCAGCCAGCTTTGCAGCTCACTGCCACACAGCAGGTCATGTGCCCGATTACGCTCGCCGAATAGCAGCCAGTTGCGCTGCTCGCCCGCGCTGATCCGTGCGCGAACCAGGCTGCGTAACCCCGCAAGGCCAGTGCCATTGCCAATAAGCACCATCGGCGCGGCAGTTTCCGGGAGGTGGAAGCCGCTGTTGCGGCGCAGGCGCAGGGTGAGTGAGCCATTCAGGGGCAGGTATTCGGTCAGCCAGCCCGAGCCCAGGCCCAGTTGCCCATTGGTGTGTCGCTCCTGGCGCACAATCAGCTCCAGCACGCCGTCGCTGGCGATTGAGGCAATCGAGTACTCGCGGGTGCCGATGGGCACCAGTGCCTCCACCAGTGCTTGCGGGTGCAGGCCCACCAGATGATCCCGGCGCATCGGCAATTGCCGGCCCGCCAGCGCCTGGGCCAAGGTTTCGGTCAGGCCGCCCAGTTGCACTGGGGCCATGGCATCCAGCGCCAAGCCCTTGAGAAATGCCTCGACCCGGCAAGGGCCGTTGAGCGGCAGGACCTCCACCAAGTCGCCGGCTTCCCAAGTCGCAGGCTCCTGCGGCTGCAAGCCCAGCAGGTAGACCGGCTGCCCCAGGCTGCCCGGGTTCAACAGTGTGCGGCTGACCAGTGACCAGCTACCGAAGCTCGGCGGTTGCCACGCTGTCACCGGCTCCGCCCCGGTCAGACGTGTCAGTGCCTGCTGCCATTGCTGCAAGGCCGCAGGGTCGGCGCTGTCCACCTCGACCGGGCTGAATGCGCAGGTGGCCCCACGCTCACCCAGCCAGCCCTGCAGGCGGCGGGCGAAGCCGCAGAAGTGTGGATACTGACGGTCGCCCAGGGCGAGCAGGGCATAGCTGAGGTGGTTCAGTGCCAAGGCCTTGCCCAGTACATTGCGCTCGAAGCCCCGGGCGCTGTCCGGCGCCTCACCGTCACCGAAGGTGCTGACCACGAACACGGCACGCCTGGCCTGGCGCAAATCCTCCTCTGTCAGTGTACCCAGCGCCCGAACCTGCACAGCCAGGCCTGCCGCCTGAAGCTGGGCGGCGGTCTGCCAGGCCAACTGCTCGGCAAAGCCGCTTTGGCTGGCGAAACCGACGAGCCAGCCGTCGCCCGCCGTGTTCGCAATGGCTACATTGCCCCGGGCTGCGCGTACCTGGCGCTTCTTGCGGCGCCGGTCCAGGTACAACAGCCAGCCGGTGACGAAGAACACCGGCATGGTCAGGCTGGCGATGGTCAGGGCGATACGCCCCACCAGGCCGAAATACTCGCCCACGTGCAGGGCATAGACACTCTGCAGCAGCTGGGCCTTGAACGACTTGTCGGTGTAGCGCTCATGGCGCTGCACTTGGCCGTTGGCCGGGTCCAGCACAAGTGTATTGAATGCCCGGGGGTGCTCGGCATCGGCCTGCAGGTAGAACAGGTTGGCGGGTTGCCCACCCACAGGGGGCAGGCGCAGGTTGTAGCTGGCCAGCCCAGGGCCGGCAGCGTTGCTGAGGGTGGCCCAGATGGCGTCGTAATCGACCACCAGCGGCGGGGCGTTCTTGTCGACGTGTTGGGGGCCGTGGCGGCCACGGCCTTCGCCGCGTTTTTGCTGCTGGCCTGCGGCCGGGGCATCGGCCAGCAACCTGTTGAGGCCCTCCCGGTACCATTCGTAGGACCAGAACAAACCGGTAAGCGCGAACAGCAGATAGAACAGCAGGCACCAGGTACCCGCCACGGCGTGCAGGTCCCAATTGAATGCGCGGCCTTTCTTGGCCCAGTCGAAGGTAAGCCAGGTGCGCCAGTCCAGGGCCTTGCGTGGCCAGCGCAGGTACAGCCCGGACAAACAGAAGAACACCAGCATCAGGGTGCAGGCGCCGGTGATCTGCCGGCCGGTGTCACCCATGGCCAGAAACCGGTGTAGGTTGAGCATCAGGCTGAAGAAGCCCTGGCCCGCCACGTCCCCCTTCAGCTCACCGGTGTAAGGGTCGGCATAGCGCAGTTCGCCGCGGCGCTCGCCTGGCGCGGGGGTGAAGAATACGCGGGCCGCATCACCCTCACGCACATCCACCCATAGCATTGCCACCTTGTCCTGCTGCTGGGCCTCTACGCGTTTGACCAGTTCGGCAGGCGGCAATACACCTTCGGGCCGCACCTCGACCCGCAGCACCTCGCCATTGAACGCGCGTAGCAGTTCTTCCTGGAACGAATACAGGGCGCCGGTGATGCCCATCAACGCCAGCACCAACCCCGCGGTGATGCCAAACAACCAGTGCAGTTGGAACAGCGTCTTCTTCACCACCATCGATCACCCTGTGTACGGCCGCATAGGCGCGGCGCCCGGGGATGTTAATGGAAGTGATAGTGGCCAGCAATTGAGATTGGTTAACATTCGTGAGGCTTTACAATCTTTACAGCCCCAGGGGTTAAAACCCGTCTGCTACACCGCCTGCGAAGGCAAGGCCCCAACGAAAACGGGGCCTTGCGGCCCCGTTCGGTGTTACAGGTAGTAGGACTTCAGCGGCGGGAAGCCGTTGAATTCCACAGCGCTGTAACTGGTGGTGTAGGCACCGGTGGACAGCCAGTACAGGCGGTCGCCAATGGCCAGGTTCAGCGGCAGGCCGTACTTGTAGTGCTCGTACATGATGTCGGCACTGTCGCAGGTGGGGCCGGCGATGACCACTTCTTCCATCTCGCCCTTTTTCTCGGTCCAGATCGGGAACTTGATGGACTCGTCCATGGTTTCGATCAGGCCAGAGAACTTGCCCACGTCGGTGTACACCCAACGCTCCACGGCGGTACGAGACTTGCGCGCTACCAGCACCACTTCACTGACCAGAATACCGGCGTTGGCGATCAGCGAGCGGCCTGGCTCCAGAATGATTTCTGGCAGGTCATCACCAAAGTCTTCCTTCAGGAAGCGGATGATTTCCTCGGCATAGGTTTCCAGGCTGTTGGTACGGGTGATGTAGTTGGCCGGGAAGCCACCCCCCATGTTGATCAGCTTCAGTTCGATGCCGTCTTCTTCCTTCAGGCGCTCGAAGATCACCTTGACCTTGGCGATCGCGGCGTCCCACACACTGATGTCACGCTGCTGGGAACCCACGTGGAAGGAAATGCCGTAAGGCACCAGGCCCAGGTCACGGGCCAGGATCAGCAGGTCCATGGCCATGTCGGTCTGGCAGCCGAATTTGCGCGACAGCGGCCAGTCAGCCGTGGTGGAACCTTCGGTGAGGATGCGCACGTACACTTTCGAGCCCGGTGCGGCCTTGGCGATGTTGCGCAGGTCGGCTTCCGAATCGGTGGCGTACAGGCGCACGCCCTTCTCGAAGAAGTAGCGGATGTCCTTGGACTTCTTGATGGTGTTGCCGTAGCTGATACGGTCGGCGCTGACGCCGCGGTCCATCACCTTGTCCAGCTCGTAGATGGAGGCGATGTCGAAGTTCGAGCCTTTGTCCTTGAGCAGGTCGATGATCTCGACCGCTGGGTTGGCCTTGACCGCGTAGTAGACCTTGGCGAATTCGAAGCCGGCGCGCAGGTCGTCGTAGGCCTTGCTGATCATCTGGGTGTCGATGAGTACGAACGGCGTTTCCTGCTTGTCGGCAAAAGCCTTCATTTTCTGGAAGGTGTCGCGTGCGAAATAATCTTCGACCTGGATCGACATGCTCAGGGACTCCATGGGCAAACTGAAAATTTAAGTGGCTGCAAACTGAACGCCCTCCGTATCCCCACTTTGGTTCGCCTACTCAGTACTTGAGCCGGATGGATCGTTTCCAGCATGGACGTTCGGCGCGCACTTTAGGGCGTGAAGAATGCAGAATCAACAGGCAATCCCGGCGTGATCGCCGTGGATACACCCGCCACCCTTCGAATAACCGACTCGTATGACCGGCCGATGTTCCCCAGGCTGTTTCAAGCGTAAAGAATTGTGGAATAGCCCTGTTTCCAGGTGGTGTACACAGGCCCGCCCCCACAAGGACTTGCACGTTCTGGTGGGGGCAGCGCCGGTGGTGAGGGGCGCGGGGGTGTTCATATTTATGGCCACATTTATCGGGTACGGGCGTCCCGGTATTTGTGCATAAATTTTTTGTTACTGACCGGCGATTCCTCGTTTGCGGCTGGCAGGTGGCACGTTACGAGGCGGCCACCTCGGCCGGCGAGACGATACTGGTCTTCATCCCGCGGGAGCGCCCCGAACTCAGGTAGGCGGCGATCGACTCCTGGGTTACCTCGCCCAGGAACACCTGTTCGGCATCCAGTACCGGCAACCAGGCGCGGTTGAACTCGTACATGCGCGACAGCAGGATGCGCAGGTGCTCGTCGTGGGAGGCGGTGGCGTTGAAGGGGCGCAGGAAGTCGGCACAGGTACCTTGCTGGCGGTGCATGTCGCGGCGGCGCACGTAGCCCAGCGCCTTGTTCTGGCCATCGGTCACCACCACGTAGCGGCGGTCGTGTTCGTCCAGCAGCTCCAGGGCTTCGCCTACCGGTGTCTGCGGGCTTACCGAGGGCGCGTTGTCTGCCGCGTCTTCGGCACGCACCAGCAACAGGCGCTTCAACGTGCTGTCCTGGCCGACGAAGTTGCTGACGAAATCGTCTGCCGGGTGCGCCAGCAAGGTATCCGGGTGGTCCAGTTGCAGCAGTTTGCCGGCGCGGAAGATGGCGATCTTGTCGCCCAGCTTGATCGCTTCGTCGATATCGTGGCTCACCATGATCACCGTCTTGTTCAGCGCGCGCTGCATTTCGAAGAACTCGTTCTGGATCATTTCGCGGTTGATCGGGTCCACCGCGCCGAACGGTTCGTCCATCAACAGCACCGGTGCATCTGCCGCCAGGGCACGGATCACGCCGATACGCTGCTGCTGGCCACCGGACAGCTCGCGGGGGTAGCGCTGCAGGTATTGCTTGGGTTCAAGCTTGATCATGTGCATCAGCTCGCGGGCGCGGTCGTGGCAGCGCTGCTTATCCCAACCGAGCAGCCGTGGCACCACGGTGATGTTCTCTTCGATGGTCATGTTGGGGAACAGGCCGATCTGCTGGATCACGTAGCCGATGTGACGACGCAGGGTCACCTCGTCCAGGCCGCTGGTGTCCTCGCCATTGATGAACACCTGCCCGGACGTCGGGGTAATCAGGCGGTTGATCATCTTCAGCGTGGTGCTCTTGCCGCAGCCCGAGGGGCCAAGGAACACGCAGATCTCGCCTTCGTTGACGGTAAGGCTGACCGCGTCCACGGCTTTGACATCCTTGCCGTTGGCGTTGAAGGTTTTGCTGAGGTTTTTCAGTTCGATCATGAGCGCATTCCTTCTGGAGTCAGGGCACGTTGCAGGGTTTGCAGCAGCAGGTCGGCAATGATTGCCAGCAGGCTGACCAGTACGGCGCCAACCAGCAGCATCGACATGTCGCTGCGGCTGATGGAGGTGAGGATGAGCACGCCAAGGCCGCCCGCGCCGATGGTGGCGGCGATGGTCATCACGCCGATGTTCATCACCACGGCGGTACGCACGCCGGCCAGGATCACCGGTACGGCGATGGGCAATTCGACCATGCGCAGGCGCTGACCAAAGGTCATGCCGATACCGCGCGCGGCTTCACGGATGCCTGGCTCGACGTTGGTCAGCGCCAGGTAGGTGTTGCGCAGAATGGGCAGCAGTGAATAAAGGAACACTGCCGTGATCGCCGGCAGCGGGCCCAGGCCCTGGCCGAACTTGGAGTAGAACGGCAACAGCAACCCGAACAGGGCGATGGAAGGGATGGTCAGCAGCACCGTGGCGCTGGCCTGCAGCGGGCCGGCCAGGAACGGGAAACGGGTCATAAGGATGCCCAGCGGCACGCCGATGAGGATGGCCAGGCCCACGGCGATGCCCACCAGCATGATGTGCTGCCAGGTCAGTTGCAGGACCAATGCCCAGTCCAGGTGGGCGAACGTGTCGAACAGGCTCATGGGGTCACCTCGTGCAAGGGATGCTCACGCAGGAAGGCGGCGGCCACCGAAGACGGGCTCTGGTGCTGGACGTCGACCTTGGCGTTGAGCTGGCGCATGGTCTCGTCATCCAGTTGGTCGGCCAGGGGCGCCAGCAGCTCGGCGAGCTGGGGGTGGGCGTCCAGTACGGCTTTGCGGATCACCGGCCCTGCGGTGTAGTCAGGGAAGTAATGCTTGTCGTCTTCCAGCAGCTTGAGCTCGAACGCGTTGAGCCTGCCGTCAGTGGTGTACACCAGCCCTGCGAACACCTGGTTGTTGCGCAGGGCGGTATAGACCAGCCCTGCATCCATCTGCCGGATGTTGGCCCGGCCCAGGTGCATGCCGTAGCGCGCCTGCAGGCCATCAAGGCCGTCCGGGCGGTTGGCGAACTCGGTGTCCAGCGCCACCAGGTGCTTGCGCGATTGCTCGGCCTCGAGCACTTCGTTCAGCTGGCTGATGGTGTTCACCTGCGGGTACTCACGGGCAACTTCACTGGGCAGGGCCAGGGCATAGGTGTTGCTGAACTTCGATGGCTTGAGCCATACCAGGCCCTTGCGTGCGTCCAGTTCCTTGACCTTGGCGTACGTGGCCTCGGGGCTGGGCATGCGCTCGTCGATGTGGTTGTACGACACCAGCGATACGCCGGTGTATTCCCACATCAGGTCGAGTTGGCCGGTTTCCTGGGCCTGGCGTGCCAGGCTGCTGCCCAGGCCGCCGGTGACGCGAACGTCAAAGCCGTTGGCGCGCAGGTATTGGGCGGTGATTTCGGCCAGCACGGTCTGTTCGGTGAACACCCGGGCGCCGATACGGATCAGCGGTTTTTCCGCTGCCTGGGCAAAACCTGACAACAGCAGGCCCGCGCCCAGGAGCAAGGCGATAACTTTTTTCATGGGTTCCCTCAAGTGGTCAGGCCAGGCCGCGTTCCAGCCAGCGTCTGCTGGAAAAACTCACCAACGCATCCAGCAGTAGCGCCAGCAGTGCGGTGCAAGCTGCGCCAAGCAGCAACTGCGGTTGGTTGTTCAGGGCGATGCCAGGGAAGATCAGGCTGCCCAGGCTGTTGGCACCGATCAGAAACGCCAGCGGCGCAGTGCCCACATTCAGTGCCAGGGCCACCCGCACGCCACCGACGATGATGGGCACGGCGTTGGGCAGTTCCACCTGCCACAGTTGCTGGCGCGGCGTCATGCCGATGCCGGTGGCGGCTTCCTTGAGCGAGGCGGGTACGTTCTTCAGGCCTTCGTAGGTGTTGCGCACGATGGGCAGGAGGGAGGCGAGGAACAGGGCGAAGATCGCAGGCCCTGCGCCGATGCCCAGAACGCTGAGGGCGATGGCCAGTACGGCCAGGGGGGGGATGGTGTTGCCAACGTTGAAGAACTGCATGAAGCGCTCGGCTTTGTCGACCCTGTGCGGTCGACTCAAGGCAATGCCGGCGGGGATACCCACGGCCAATGCCGCCGCCATCGAAGCCAGCACCAGCACCAGGTGCGCTTGCAGGTAGAACGTCAGATCGTCGCGATAGCGCGCGATTGTGTCGAGGCCGATCCAGTGGACCAGCAGGGCCAGGATGACGAGCACGGTGGCCCATCCCAACAGCCCTTTTCCGTAGCGTTTCGCCACAGGTGGACTCCTTATTGTCGTCGGCGAGCACACTTCTTCTTGGCCGGCCCGATCGGGCGGCGGGTGGTGTGTTCGCGAGTAGCAGCGTGATGCCTGCAGGGCAGGGCGGTCATGCCATGAGTCGAGCCCCGTCAGGCTCGTGGATGCTGGTGAAACCAGCCCTGAACCGAGGTGGGTTGCAGGGGAGTGGACGTCTCCGGGGGGCATAAGGTTCCCATCTGAGGCGGCATTTGGCCAGCGCCCATTTCCCTTGCGGTTGCCAATTCCCTAAGCCTTTCACAGCGCTATAGCCCTTAAATATTGAGCTGTGAGGGTGCTCGCGCCCCCAGATAAAAAACTCATTCGGGAGGTTACTCAATGCTTGTTCATGACTATGACCGCTCCTTCGTCGCCCACGTGGCATGCTCGACACCGGGCTTGGAGGGGTTTCTGGATTGCGCAAAATTGGTAGTGCGCGGTGGGGAGGCGGCGCGCGTCGCCGATGACTGGCTGGTTGTGTCGTCACTGGTTGGCCGTGAACCTCACCGGTTCTGGTTCCGGTGCATGGTGGACGAAGCCAGGGGGCGTCGATACTACGACATCCAGTCCTGGAGCCGCCGTACAGGGCGGGACTTCAACTCGAAAAAACGCTACTTGGACCGTAATGGCAATGACTACGGTTGCCTGTACGATGAAAAGGTCGCAGATGAGCGATTATGGAAGGTGATGGCCCTGAACGAGCAAGGAGCCCTCGCAGGTATGGATCGCAGCTTGCAACCGGGTGATCACGTCGCAGCCCGTATCTGGACGCGGACTACCAACCTGGAGCTGTGCGCAACCGAGCGCGAGCACGTGGCAGATCATTGGTTCGCCTGTGCTCGCGCAGGTGAGGGTGAACCGCTCGACTTGCAGATCCGTGTTACCGATATCGGTGAAGAACTACTGGACGACCATTGAGCCGCAACCGGCCTGTCGCCTGAACAGGCGGCACGCCGGTGCTTTGGCCCGCCTGTGAATTCGGGTATGATACTGCCCCTTTTCGATCCCAAGTCAGGCGATTTCCCATGACCAACCAGGCCGCCGAAGTCGCGAAGCGCCGCACTTTCGCAATCATTTCCCACCCCGACGCCGGTAAGACCACCATCACCGAGAAGCTGCTGCTGATGGGCAAGGCCATCTCCGTCGCCGGTACCGTGAAGTCGCGCAAGTCCGACCGCCACGCAACCTCCGACTGGATGGAAATGGAGAAGCAGCGTGGTATCTCCATCACTACCTCGGTGATGCAGTTCCCGTACCGCGAGCACATGATCAACCTGCTCGACACCCCCGGCCACGAAGACTTCTCGGAAGACACCTACCGTACCCTCACCGCGGTGGACTCGGCGCTGATGGTGCTTGACGGCGGTAAAGGCGTCGAGCCGCGCACCATCGCCCTGATGGATGTGTGCCGGCTGCGTGACACCCCCATCGTCAGCTTCATCAACAAACTCGACCGCGACATCCGCGACCCGATCGAACTGCTGGACGAGATCGAGGCGGTGTTGAAGATCAAGGCCGCGCCGATTACCTGGCCGATCGGTTGCTACCGCGACTTCAAGGGTGTGTACCACCTCACCGGCGATTACATCGTGGTGTACACGCCGGGCCACGGCCACGAACGCACTGAAGCCAAGATCATCCAGCAACTGGACTCCGACGAAGCCCGTGCCCACCTGGGCGATCAGTACGATGGGTTCGTCGAGCAGCTTGAGCTGGTGCAGGGCGCCTGCCATGAGTTCAACCAGCAGGAGTTCATCGACGGCCAGCTCACGCCGGTGTTCTTCGGTACCGCGCTGGGCAACTTCGGTGTGGACCATGTGCTGGACGCCGTGGTCGACTGGGCGCCGCGCCCGCTGGGCCGGGTGGCACACGAGCGCACCGTGGAGCCGGTGGAAGAGAAGTTCACCGGTTTTGTGTTCAAGATCCAGGCGAACATGGACCCGAAACACCGGGACCGCATCGCCTTCATGCGCATCTGCTCGGGCAAGTACGAAAAGGGCATGAAAATGCGCCATGTGCGCACCAACAAGGACCTGCGTATCGGTGATGCGCTGACGTTCTTCTCCTCCGAGCGTGAACAGCTGGAAGAGGCCTTTGCCGGCGACATCATCGGCCTGCACAACCACGGCACCATCCAGATCGGCGACACCTTCACCGAAGGCGAGGCGCTGGGCTTCACCGGCATCCCGCACTTCGCCCCGGAGCTGTTCCGCCGCGTGCGCCTGAAAGACCCGCTGAAGTCCAAGCAGTTGCGCCAGGGCCTGCAGCAGCTGGCGGAAGAAGGCGCCACCCAGGTGTTCTTCCCCGAGCGCAGCAACGACATCATCCTGGGCGCCGTGGGTGTGCTGCAGTTTGATGTGGTGGCCAGCCGTTTGAAGGAAGAATACAAGGTCGAGTGCGCCTACGAGCCCATCACCGTCTGGTCGGCGCGCTGGATCACTTGTGACGACAAGAAGAAGCTCGAGGACTTCCAGAACAAGGCCATGGAAAACCTGGCCATCGACGGGGGTGGTCACCTGACCTACCTGGCACCCACCCGGGTCAACCTGGCACTGATGGAAGAGCGCTGGCCTGACATCAAGTTCCGCGCTACCCGCGAGCACCACTGACAGCTGCTGAAAGCAGCTGTCAGCAGCTTCAAGCTTCAAGCCTCAAGCTACAAGAAGAAGCGGACCTGTGTCGGGCCGCACTGCTTGCAGCTTGCAGCTTGCGCGGCGTGCAGCCGCTGTCAATTGCCGGCCTTGATGCTGGTCCATATCCGGGTGCGAATGCGGTCGATCTTGGCGGGCATGGCCTCCAGGGCGTAGAGCTTGCCCATCACCGCTTCGCTTGGGTAGATCATGCTGTTGCCCTTCAGGGCCGGGTCCACCAGGCCGTCAGCATTCAGGTTGCCATTGGCGTACTGCACATGGTTGCTGATGTTGGCCATCACCTGCGGCTCCAGCAGGTAGTTCATGTAGGCATACCCTGCCTTTTCATCCGGTGCATCGGCCGGCATTGCCACCATGTCGAACCACAGCGGGGCACCCTCCTTCGGGATCGAGTAGCCGACCTTTACCCCGTTATGCGCTTCCTCTGCGCGGTTCTTGGCCTGCAGTACATCCCCCGAGAAGCCCACCACGACGCAGATATCACCATTGGCCAGGTCGCCGGTGTACTTCGATGAATGGAAGTAGCTGATGTAGGGCCGTACCTGCATCAGCAGCGCCTTGGCCTTGTCGTAGTCCGCCGGGTTCTGGCTGTGGTGGGGCAGGCCGAGGTAGTGCAAGGCGATTGGCAGCAGCTCCGGGCCGTTGTCCAGCACCGCCACGCCGCACTGCTTCAACTTGCTCATGTACTCAGGCTTGAAAATCAGGTCCCAGGAGTCGACCGGTGCATTGTCACCAAGCACGGCCTTGACCTTGTCGATGTTGTAGCCGATGCCGGTACTGCCCCACAGGTACGGGAAGCCATACTGGTTGCCTGGGTCATTGACCTCCAGTGCCTTGAGCAGCACCGGGTTGAGGTTTTTCCAGTTGGGCAGCTGGGACTTGTCCAGGCGCTTGAGTGCCTTGCCCTGGATTTGCCGGGCCATGAAGTGGTTGGAAGGGAACACCACGTCGTACCCGGAATTGCCCGTCATCAACTTGCCGTCCAGGGTCTCGTTGCTGTCGTACACGTCATAGGTGGGCACGATGCCGGTGGCTTGCTGGAAGTTCTTCAGGGTGTCGGGGGCGACGTAGCTGGACCAGTTGTAGATCTTTACCGTTTCGGCGGCACCGGCCACGCTGGCGGCCAGCATCAGGGGGGCGATCAGGAGTGTGCGCATGTCGGGTTTACCTTGCTTTGTCTGTTGTTATCGAAGGCAGGCGATCAGCGGATCAGAAAATAAGCACGTACGTCTTGCGCACGGTTTCCTGGATGTCCCAGGTGCCGGTGCTGTTGGCCGGTAGCATCAGTGCGTCTCCGGCTTCTATCACCAAGGGCTCGCCACCGTCGGGGGTGAAGGTGCAGCGGCCTTTGATGAAATGGCAGAACTCTTGCTGCACGATCTGCCGCCTCCAGCGGCCCGGGGTGCATTCCCAGATACCGGTCTCCACCCCGTCGCTGCGTTCCACGCAGGTTACCGAGGTGACCGCCACCGGTTCGCCGAGCGGCACCGCCACCGGGTTGCTGGTTTGCAGTACAGCCGTGTCTGTCTGTTTGAACTGGGTGATGCTCATGAACGAGGTCCTGTCTGGGTGTAGGGAAGTCAGTGCATGAAGCCTTCCATGAAGTCCGCAAGGTGGCTGGCCAGGCGCCGGCGCCAAGGCGGGGTAGCCGGGTTGGCGAGGGTACGGTCCTCGTGGACGAAACTCTGGATGATGGCGTTGTAGCCCAGCCAGCGGCAGGGTTCGGGCGGCCAGCTGGCCAGGCTGGCGAGCGGGCGGTTGTCGTGCACCCAGGGCTGGCCGGTGAGGGCGTTGTGCTGGTTCAGAATCAGCGCCGCCAATGTGCGACCGCCCAGGTTGGTGGCCCCCACGCCCTCACCGCCATACCCGCCCGCCAGGGCAATGCCACGCTGGCGGTCGCACAGCATGTGCGGGCGGAAACGCCGGGCCATGCCCAGGTTGCCGCCCCAGGTGTGGGTAATGCGCGCGTGCTGCAGCTGCGGGAACAGGTCGCTGAACAGGTAGCGGCGCAGTTCCACTTCATGGGCTTGGAGGTTGAAGTCGTCCCGCAGCCTGCCGCCAAAGCGGTAGCCGCCCCGTGCGCCGAAAACCAGGCGGTTGTCGGTGGTGCGCTGGCCATAGGTGACCTGGCGGCTGCCTTCGCTGAATGCCTGCCCCCGGTCCAGGCCGATTTCATCCCACGTGGTGTCGGGTAGCGGCTCGGTGGCGACCAGCAGGCTCTGTACCGGCAGTTGATGCTTGCCCAGCGGTGGCAGGCTGGCAGCATAGCCTTCCACTGCCGGCACGATCCACTGGCAGCGGATGCGTGCCAGGGGCGTGCTGACCTCGCCCGACCGCCAGTCAAGCGCGGGCGTGTTCTCATAAATAGGCACCCCCAGGGCTTCTACAGCACGGGCAAGGCCGCGGGCCAGCTTCGCCGGTTGGATGGTGGCGGTGTGCGGGCTGTAGATGGCGCCATAGGCATTGCTGATACGCACCTGGGCGTCCAGCTGCTCGGGGCTTAGCCACCGGTAGTCGTCCTCGGTCATGCCTTGGCGATACAGGTCGTCGAGGTAGGCGCGCAGGCTGCGCTCCTGCTCGGGGTAGCGGGCGGCGCAGTACAGCACGCCCCCCTTGCGGTAGTCGCAATCGATGCCCTCACGCTGCAGCACGGTACCGACCTCGTCGGGAATGGCGTGCAGCAGGTTGATGCTGGCCCGGCGTTGTTGCGGCGAGAGGCTCGCCAGCAGGCGGTCCTCACCCAGCAGGTTGCCCATCAGCCAGCCGCCATTGCGCCCTGACGCGCCGAAGCCGGCGATGTTGGCCTCGATCACCACGATGTTCAGCTGCGGCGCCTGGCGCTTGAGGTAATAGGCGGTCCACAGGCCGGTGTAGCCGGCGCCGATGATGCACACGTCTGCCTCGAGGCTCTCGCGCAGGGCCGGGCGAGCGCACAGCGGCTCGTCAAGCTGGTCCATCCACAAGCTCAGGCTGCGCAGGGGTTGCATCGGGGCGGGCTCCACATCCGGCGGGGTATGTGGCGATCCTAGTGGCGAACCCCGGCGGTTGTCTTACGTGCGTGCACGCAGGGAAATCTGCTTCAGGTACGCCTTGGGCGTAAGGCCGGTGTGTTCGCGGAAGCATTTATAGAACGCCGACAGCGAATTGAAACCGGCGCTGAACGCCAGGTCGTCGATGGGCGTGGTGGCGCTGTCCTCGTCCAGGGTCGCCATCAGGTGATGCAGGCGCGCCTGGTTCACATAGCGGTAAAAGCTTTGCCCCAGCACTTGGTTCAGCAGGTAGGAGATCTGGTTGCGGCTGTAGCCGCTGGCGTTGGCCACCTGCTGCAGGTCCAGTTCCGGGTCCAGATAGGGGCGATGCCCCTGGAAGTAATGCTCCAGGTCCTGGGCCATGGTCGACAGCTGGCGGGGTGAAAGGCCCAGGCGGCTGGTGGCCGGGCGTAAACCACCGCCGCTGTGGGGGCTGCCGCCCTGGCGCACCAGGGTAGCGTATTCATTCACCCGCCAGATCAGCCCGTCCCGGACCGTGATCGCTTCGCTGGACTGGAACGCCACCAGCCCATCCCCCCCTTGCACGGTGACTTGGTACTGGATGAATGCGGTACAGCCGTCAACGCGTATCCGGTCGCTGTGCACGATGTCTTCCCCGGCCGCGTGGGGCAGGCAGGCGCCCACGTAGTCGCGCAGGTTCTGGTACCCCAGCACGCGGTTCTGGAAGAAGTCGTGGTACTGGACATCGGGGTGATACAGGGCAAGCACGCCATCGAGGTCACGGTACTTCCAGCACAGGTGGTAGCGCAGGACGGTATCGGCAGTGAGCGGCGTCTGGGCCGGGCCATCGGGTAGGGTCATGGGCAAATGATGCCTCGTCGCCCGGCTTGCCACAAGAATGCAGAACACCTGACCCCAGCAGCCCATTCGCGCATTTTGCACGATGAAAAAATGGCGTTTTTTTCTAAGTGCTTGATTTGTATAGACGTCATTTTTTGTGACAACTGGCACAGCCGCTGCAACGTTTACTGCGCGAATGGACTTCTCGCTAACAACATACAGGCGAACACATCATGATCCCCTCTGCCGACTACTCCGTTGTCGATACACAAAGCCGCTCAGGTGTTTCCTGGGCGGCGATCTTCGCTGGCGCCGCTGCTGCAGCCGCCGTATCTCTCATACTGGTAGTGCTGGGTGCGGGGCTTGGCTTTGCGGCCACCTCGCCCTGGGCCAATGAGGGGGCAAGCGCGAAAGCCTTGGGCATTTCCACCATTGTCTGGTTGTTGGTGACGCAGATCATCGCTTCCGGCCTGGGTGGCTACCTGGCCGGTCGCCTGCGCGTCAAATGGGCGAACCTGCATGGCGATGAAGTGTATTTCCGTGATACTGCGCATGGTTTCCTGTCGTGGGCTGTCGCCACGCTGGTGGCGGCCATGCTGATACTGGGTACCGCGGGCAACCTGGTAGGTGCCGGCGCCAGTGCTGCGTCGCAGGCAGCAGGTGTAACGGTAGCGGCAGGCGGTGCAGCGGCTTCGCAAGCCTCGGACGACTCCCTGGGCTACTTCGTTGATGGCCTGTTCCGTGGCGAAGGCCCGGCTCCGGTCAGCGATGACGCTGCCAATGGTGTGGCCGCCCGCATTCTGGCCAAGGGTGCTGCCGGTGACGGTGCGCTGGCCCCGGAAGACCGCGCCTACCTGGCACAGCTGGTGGCTCAACGTACCCGCATGACCCAGGCTGAAGCTGAAGCCCGTGTTGATCAGGTAATGGCTCAGATCCAGCAGCTCAAGACCGACGCCAAGCAGGCGGCCGACACCGCTGCCAAAGTGGCCGCATGGACTGCCCTGTGGACCTTCGTCGCCCTGCTGTGCGGCGCCTTCTTCGCCAGCGTCGCCGCCCTGTACGGTGGCCGTCGCCGCGATCACGTGCAGTGGGTTGAAGGCGACTACGTCGCTCACCGCACCATTCAACGATAAGCAAGGAGAATAACTATGCGCTCGATTCTACTGTGGATGCTGGGTATCCCAATTCCAATCATCATTCTTATCGCATTGTTCGTGCACTGATCGCTGCACTGACAACATGCACTGAATACAAAAGGGCCGCTGCAAGCGGCCCTTTTGTTTTTGCCTGGCGGCCTGAACCGGCGGCCTGATTCGTTACAGGAACTGCTCGGCGTAGTGGCACGCCACCTGCCGCGTGCCTACCTGCCGGAACCCTGGCAGTTCCTTGCTGCACCGGTCTGTGGCATAGGGGCAGCGCTTGTGGAACGCGCAGCCCTCAGGCGGATTCAACGGGTTGGGCAGTTCACCGGCAATGCGGATGCGCGGCTTGAGCGGGTCCGGGTGGATAGCCGGTGTGGCTGACAACAGTGCCTGGGTGTAAGGGTGCAACGGCTTTTCGTAGATGTCGGCCTTGGGCCCCATTTCTGCCGGCCGGCCCAGGTACATCACCAGCACCTGGTCCGCCACGTGCCGCACCACCGCCAGGTTGTGCGAGATGAACACATAGCCGGTACCGAACTGCTGCTGCAGGTCCATGAACAGGTTCAGCACCTGGGCCTGGATCGACACGTCCAGTGCCGAGGTCGGCTCGTCCGCCACCAGCACCTTGGGTTGCAGCATCATTGCCCGGGCCAGGGCGATGCGCTGGCGCTGGCCACCGGAGAACATGTGTGGATAGCGCTGGTAGTGCTCCGGGCGCAGGCCCACCTGTTCCATCATCTTCTGCACTTTTTCACGGCGCTCGGCTTTGCTCAGCGACGTGTTGATCAGCAGCGGCTCGGCCAGCTGATCACCAATCTTCTGGCGTGGGTTCAGCGACGCGTAGGGGCTCTGGAACACCATCTGCACATCGCGCCGCAGCTGCTTGCGCTCGGCCTTGCTGGCGCCGTTGACCTCGGTGCCGGCAATCTGCAGGGAGCCGGAGGTGGGTTGCTCGATCAGGGTCAGCGCACGGGCCAGTGTCGACTTGCCACAGCCGGACTCGCCCACCACTGCCAGGGTCTGGCCGGCTTCCAGCTCGAACGACACACCGTTCAGTGCACGCACCAGGGCATGGCCCTTGAACAGCCCGCGAGACACTTCGTAATGCCGGGTCAGGTCCCGGGCGGATAGAACGACGGCCATCACGCCACCTCCTGGTTCAGCGGGTAGAAGCAACGGGCCTGGCTGTGGGCCTTGGCCTCCAGGGCCGGGCGTTGTTGTCGGCAGTTGTCCTGTACATAGGGGCAGCGGGGCGACAGCAGGCAGCCCTGTGGCCGGTCATAGCGGCCAGGCACGATGCCGGGCAGCGTGGCCAGCCGCTCGGCGCCGGCGCTGTGCTCGGGGATCGCTGCCAGCAGCGCCTCGGTGTAGGGGTGGGCCGGGATGTCGAACAGTTCCGGCACCTGGCCCACCTCCACGGCCTGGCCTGCGTACATCACGCACACGCGCCGGGCCGTTTCGGCAACCACCGCCAGGTCGTGGGTAATCAGGATCAGCGCCATGTTGCGCTCCTGCTGCAGGTTCACCAGCAGCTCCATGATCTGCGCCTGGATGGTCACGTCCAGGGCCGTGGTGGGTTCGTCGGCAATCAGCAGTTTCGGCTCGCCGGCAATGGCCATGGCGATTGCCACCCGCTGGCTCATACCGCCCGACAGCTGGTGAGGGTAGGCATCCAGGCGGCTTTCTGCGGCCGGGATCTCGACCTTGTTCAGCAACTCGAGGGCACGCTGGCGCGCCGCCTTGCCCTTCAGGCCCAGGTGCTGGCGCAGCACTTCTTCAATCTGGTAGCCCACGGTGTAGCTGGGGTTGAGGGCGGTCATCGGGTCCTGGAAGACCATGGCGATGTCCTTGCCCACCACCTTGCGCCGCTGGCGGCCGCTGAGGGTGAGCATGTTGGTGCCGTCAAAGGTCAGGACGTCGGCGGTAATGCGCCCGGGGGCGTCGATCAGCCCCATCAGGGCCATCATGGTCACCGACTTGCCAGAGCCGGACTCGCCGACGATGGCCAGGATTTCCCCGGCCTGCACGCTCAGGTCCAGGCCGTCGACCACGGGCACCGCATTGGCGTCGCCAAAGCGCACGTTGAGGTTGTTGATTTGCAACAGTGACATGGGCGTGCTCCTCAGGCGGCGTTCTTGAGTTTCGGGTCCAGCGCATCGCGCAGGCCGTCGCCCATCAGGTTGATTGCCAGCACGCTGAGCAGAATGGTCAGGCCGGGCAGGCTCACCACCCACCAGGCGCGCTCGATGTAGTCGCGGGCAGAAGCGAGCATGGTGCCCCACTCAGGCGTGGGTGGCTGGACACCCAGGCCAAGGAAGCCAAGGGCTGCCGCGTCGAGAATGGCTGAAGAAAAACTCAGCGTGGCCTGCACGATCAGCGGGGCCATGCAGTTGGGCAGTACGGTGACGAACATCAGCCGCCCCAGCCCGGCACCGGCCAGGCGGGCAGCGGTGACGTAGTCCCGGTTCAGTTCGCCCATGACGGCGGCGCGGGTCAGGCGTACGTACGAAGGCAGCGACACGATGGCGATGGCAATCACGGTGTTGATCAGCCCAGGGCCGAGGATGGCGACGATGGCCACTGCCAGCAGCAGCGAGGGCAAGGCCAGCATCACGTCCATCAGGCGCATGATCGACGGGCCGAGCAGCTGCGGGAAGAACCCGGCCAGCAGGCCCAGCAGGATGCCCGGGATCAGCGACATCACCACCGACGACAGGCCGATCAGCAGCGACAGCCGCGCACCCTGGATCAGCCGCGAAAGCAGGTCGCGGCCCAGTTCGTCGGTGCCCAGGATGAACTGCCAGGTGCCGCCTTCAAGCCATACCGGCGGCGTCAGCAGAAAGTCGCGGTACTGCTCGCTGGGGTCATGGGGCGCGACCCAGGGTGCGAACAGTGCGCAGAACACCACCACGCACATGAATGCCAGGCCCATCACTGCGCCTTTGTTACGGGCGAAGGCCTGCCAGAACTCCTTGTAGGGCGAGGGGTAGAGCAGGCTGTGGTCTACCGGGCTTGCCGGCGACACGGGTTTTGCAATCGGGTTGTTCATGGCGTGGCCCTCAGCGCTGATGACGGATGCGTGGGTTGGCCAGGCCGTAGAGGATATCCACCACGAAGTTGACCAGAATCACCAGGCAGGCGATCAACAGGATGCCGTTCTGGACCACGGGGTAGTCACGGGCACCGATGGCTTCGATCAGCCATTTGCCGATGCCCGGCCAGGAGAAGATGGTTTCGGTCAGCACCGCACCGGCCAGCAAGGTGCCCACCTGCAGGCCGAACACCGTGAGCACCGGGATCAGCGCGTTGCGCAAACCGTGCACGAACACCACGCGGGCCGGTGACAGGCCCTTGGCGCGGGCGGTGCGCACGTAGTCTTCGCGCAGCACTTCCAGCATCGAGGAGCGGGTCATGCGCGCGATTACCGCCAAGGGGATGGTGCCCAGCACGATGGCCGGCAGAATCAGGTGCATCACGGCATCCTTGAACGAGCCTTCTTCGTCGCTGAGCAAGGTGTCGATGAGCATGAAGCCGGTTTTGGGCTCGATGTCGTACAGCAGGTCGATACGCCCGGAAACCGGCGTCCAGCCCAGGCTCACCGAGAAGAACATGATCAGGATCAGGCCCCACCAGAAGATCGGCATGGAGTACCCCGCCAGGGACAGGCCCATCACCCCGTGGTCGAACAGCGAGCCGCGCTTGAGTGCGGCGATCACGCCTGCCAGCAGGCCGACGATGCCGGCGAACAGCAGGGCGGCCATGGCCAGTTCCAGGGTGGCCGGGAACAGGGTCATGAACTCGCGCCACACGCTTTCGCGGGTACGCAGCGATTCACCCAGGTCGCCCTGGGCCAGCTTGCCCACGTAGTCCAGGTACTGGGCCGGCAGCGGCTTGTTCAGGCCCAGGCGTTCCATGGCCTGGGCGTGCATTTCCGGGTCGACCCTGCGCTCGCCCATCATCACTTCCACCGGGTCGCCGGGGATCAGGCGTATCAGCGCGAAGGTCAGCAGCGTGATACCAAAAAACGTCGGTATCAGCAGGCCAAGGCGCCGGGCAATAAAACTCAACATCGTCGGGGTACCTCATCAGGCCGTGGGGCTGGCCGCCCTCACGGCAATGCCGCCGGTCCCCGTCTGGGTTGCCGGCGGTCGTTGTTGTTCTACTTCACCTTGGTGGTAGCGAAGTTGTTGGTGGTCAGGGGGCTGATCACATAGCCCTCCACGTTGTCACGCATGGCGGTGAACACCTTGGGGTGGGCCATGCTGATCCAGGGTTGGTCGTCATCGTACACCTTCAATGCCTCGCTATAGAGCGTTGCACGCTCGTCGTTGTCGATCACCTCGCGGGCGCGGGTAATCAGTTGCTGGAATTTCGAGTTGCACCAGCGGGCATAGTTCTCGCCGTTCTTGGCCGCCTCGCAACTGAGCAACGGGGTAAGGAAGTTGTCCGGTTCGCCGTTGTCGCCGGCCCAGCCGCTGGACACAAGGTCTGCCTCGCCTTTTTTGGCCCTGCGCAGCATCTCGGCCCATTCCATGACGCGGATGTCGAGCTTCAGGCCGATCTGCGCCAGGTCAGCCTGCAGCATTTCGGCAGACAAGCGTGGGTTGGGGTTGGTGGGGCCGCCGCCGTTGCGGGTGAACAGCGTGATCACGGTGCCCTCCGGCACGCCGGCCTGGCGCAGCAGGGCACGTGCCTGGTCGAGGTCGCGGGGCAGGTTATGGTTGGTGGTGTTGTAGCCCATCATGGTCGGCGGGTAGGGGTTCACCGCCACCAGCGCATTGCCCTTGCCGAACAGCTGGTCCACGTGGGTCTGGCGGTCGAAGGCCATGTTGATGGCCTTGCGCACGCGCACGTCGCTCAGGTACGGGTGCTGGGTGTTCATGGCGATGTAGCCGGTGACCAGCGCTTCGGTCTGCGCCACCTTCAGGTTGGGGTCCTTGATGATTGACGGCACGTCATCCGGTTTGGGGTAGAGCGCCACCTGGCATTCGTTGGCACGCAGTTTTTGCAGGCGCACGTTGCTGTCGGTGGCAATGGCGAAGATCAGCGCGTCGGCAGGCGGCTTGCCGCGGAAGTAGTCAGGGTTGGGCTTGAAGCGCACCTGGGCGTCCTTGTTATAGCGCTGGAAGATGAACGGGCCGGTACCGACGGGCTTGCTGTTGAGCTCGGCGGTTTTGCCGGCCTTGAGCAGCTGGTCGCCGTACTCGGCGGAATAGATGGAGGTGAAGGCCATGGCCATGTCCCGCAAGAACGGCGCTTCTGGGCGGGTGAGGGTGATGACTACGGTATGGTCGTCTGTCTTTTCCACCGATTTGAGCAATTGCTTGAAGGCCATGCTTTCGAAGTACGGGAAGCCGATGCTGGTCTTGTCGTGCCACGGATGGGCCGGGTCGAGCTGGCGACGCAGGCTCCACAGCACGTCATCGGCATTGAAGTCGCGGGTGGGGGTGAAGTAGCCGGTGGTGTGGAATTTCACCCCCTGGCGCAGGTGGAAGGTATAGGTCAGGCCGTCGGCAGACACCTCCCATCGCTCGGCCAGCGATGGCTGGATGTCGGTGGTGCCAGGCTTGAACTCGACCAGGCGGTTGAACAGTGTTTCGGAGGCTGCATCGAAGGTGACGGCGGTGGTGTACTGCACCACGTCGAAGCCTTCCGGGCTGGCTTCGGAGCATACCACCAGTGGTTTGGCCGCCAGCTGCGCGGCGGCGCCCATCATCATTGCGGCCACTGCCAGGCGCAGTGCCAGTGATCTGTTGACTACCTTGTGCATGGGTTGATGTCTCCCTGCGTGACTGATTCCAGCGTAGCTGCCCCGGCCCGCCAGGAAGCTGGCCGGGGCGGCTGCGGTCAGAGGATGTTGAACGGAATGGTGGTGACGACCCGGAACTCGTCCAGGCTGCCGTCGCCCTGGGCCTTGCTGGCCCGGTGCGTGGTGTAGGTGGCGCGGATACTGGTGTCTTTCAGCGGCCCGCTCTGCACCGCATAGCTGGTGCCGATACCCCACTCGTAATGGGTTTCGCCATCCAGGCCCCTCACGTCGTAGGCGGTGCCTCGGTAGTGGGTGCCGTCAATGCCCCAGCCGCGCGCGTTGTACAGGTTGAACTTGAGGCCTGGCACGCCGTAGGGCGCCATGTTCAGCACATAGGACAGCTGCAGCGACTTCTCGTTGGGGCCGTTGAAGTCCGACAGCAGCGAGTTGGCCAGGTAGATGCCATTGGTTTCGTGCAGGTAGTCGAAGTACTCGTTGCCGTTGACCTGCTGCCAGGAGGCCGTCAGGGTGTGCGCCTGGTGCGTCAGGCCCAGCGACAGGCTGTAGGTATCGTTGTCGATCTGCCCCATCTTGCGGCTGCCGGCGTCCTTGGTCTTGTAGTAGTTCAAGCCGGTGGTCAGGCTTAGCACCCCGCTGTCGCCGAGCACGTGGCTGGCGCCGAAGTAGTACTGGTTCCAGAAGTCGTCCACCTTGGTGGCGTACAGGCTGGTGGTCAGGCTCTTGAAGGGCTGGTAGTTGATGCCGGCGGTACTGGCGCGGTCGGTTTCCACGCCCAGGGCGCCGTACTCGCTGCGAAACTTGCTCAGGCTCTGCTCGGTGCGCGGCGATACCCGGTCGAAGGTGCCCACGTCGAACGTCAGGTTCTCGAACTCGGCGCTGTGCAGAAAGGCACCCTGAAAGCTCGAGGGCAGGGCCCGGTTGCCGATGAAGGCGATCATCGGGGTGTCTACGTCCTGGCGGCCCAGGGTAAGGGTGGTGTTGGACACCCGCGCCTTGACGTTGCCCAGGCCGAGCTTGCTCCACTGCCCCAGCGGGTCGCCATCGCTGTGGGTGAGGGTACGGTTGTTGGGCCCGGCGATGGCCTGGCGGCTTTGCTGCAGGGCGATGGCATTGTAGCCAGCGGCTTCCACGGCGAAGCCCACGGTGCCCTGGGTAAACCCGGAGCTGTAATTGAGGATGCTGCCCTGCACCCAGTTCTCGCGGCTGTGTGTCGGGTGGCGGGTGCCGTCGCCTTTGTAGTACTTCCACAGCGGCGCGCGGGCGGCACGCTCACGGGCGTACCAGTTGCGCGTGCTGCCAGACAGGCTCTGGCCTTCCAGAAAGCCGCTGGCCTGGCTCTGCTCATTGCCTGAGGCAAGTGTGAGCGGTTGGTAGGCCTGGCTTTGCGGCTCGGCCTGGGCCACGGTGGTTGCGGCACCAATCGCTAGGGCGAGTGCGCTTGAAGTGAACAGTCTCACGTTGGAAGCTCCTTTTCATTTCTAGTTATTGCCGGCCTCGTGGGCCGGGTGGTTGCTGCGGTGTTGCCTGGGGCGCCATGGGATCGCCATGGCTGAAACAGGGCTTTACGCCTGCTGCGCAGGCCCGCCTTGCAGGTCCCTCCCCCCTGCAGGGCGGCGCGGCCGACGGCGCGTCAGTCGACGCTCACGCCAGAAAAGTTGTTGCGGCCGAATGGGCTCACCTTGAACCCGCTCACCTGGGTGCTCAGGGGCTGGTTGACGGTTGAATGGGCGACGGGGGTGATGGGCACCTGTTGCTTGAGCCGCTGTTGGGCCTGCTGGTACAGCGTGGTGCGCTGGGCTGGGTCGGTGACCTGCTTGGCACGCTTGACCAGGCTGTCGTACTGCGGGTCGCACCACAGCGAGTAGTTGTTGCTGCCAATGGCATCGCAGCTGTAGAGCGTGCCCAGCCAGTTGTCCGGGTCGCCGTTGTCGCCGGTCCAGCCGATCAGGGCCACGTCGTGCTCACCACTCTTGAGGCGTTTGACGTACTCGCCCCACTCGTAACTGACGATGCGCACCTTGAAGCCCAGCTTGCTCCAGTCCGCCTGCAGCATCTCGGCCATCAACTTGGCGTTGGGGTTGTAGGGGCGCTGCACGGGCATGGCCCACAGGGTGATTTCGGTACCGGGTGCCACCTTGGCCTGCTCCAGCAGTTGCCGGGCTTTTTCCGGGTCGTAGGGGGCGTCCTTGATGCGCTCGTCATACGACCACTGGGTAGGCGGCATGGCATTGACCGCCCGCTGCCCGGCCTCCTGGTACACCGCCTGCAGGATGGCCTGCTTGTTCACCGCCATGTCCATGGCCTGGCGTACTTCCAGGCGGTCAAAGGGTGGATGCTGGGTGTTATAGGCGATGTAGCCCAGGTTGAAGCCTGCCTGCTGCATGACCTGCAGCTTGCTGTCCTGGCGCAGCGCTGGCAGGTCGGCCGGGCGTGGGTGCAGGGTGACCTGGCATTCGTTGCGGCGCAGCTTCTGGATCCGCACCGACGGGTCGACGTTGATCGAGAACACCAGGTTGTCGAGCTTCACGTTTTCCGGCGCCCAGTAGTTCTGGTTGCCCTTGTAGCGAATCTGCGAGTCCTTCTGATAACGCTGGAACACGAACGGGCCGGTACCGATAGGGTGCTGGTTGATGTCGCTGGGGCGGCCGCTTGCCAGCAATTGTTCGGCGTACTCGGCAGACAGAATGGAGGCAAAACTCATGGCCAGGTTCTGGATGAACGCCGCATCGACCGTGTGCAGGGTGAACACCACGGTCATCGGGTCGGTCTTTTCGACGCGGGCGATGTTCTTGTCCAGGCCCATGCTGACGAAGTAAGGGAACTCGGTGGGGTAGGCCTTGCGGAACGGGTGAGCCTTGTCGTGCATGCGGTTGAAGGTGAACAACACGTCGTCGGCGTTGAAGTCGCGGCTGGGGGTGAACCCCTTGTTGCTGTGAAACTTCACCCCTTCGCGCAGGTGGAAGGTGTAGCGCAGGCCATCATCGGAAACCTCCCAGTGGGTGGCCAGCGCCGGCTGCACCGCGGTGGCGCCGCGTTCGAACTCCACCAGGCGGTTATAGAGGGGCTCGGCGGCATCGTTGTCGGTAGCCGTGGTGTATTGGGCGGTATCGAAACCGGCAGGGCTGCCCTCGGAGCAGAACACCAGGTTGCGGGCCTGCAGCGCAGGGGAAAGGCCCAGCACGCCCAGGGCGAGCAGGGTGGTGAAGCAGGTAGCGTTACGCATGGCAAATCCTTGTGCGTCAGGGTTGCACCGCCGTGTGGCAGGAATGGCGGCAACAGTTCGTCGACCCCGCAGCCAGAGGCGGCCGGGCAACACGTTGACTAGCGGAAAACCCGGGCACCCGATGCTGGCGGGTGCCCGATCAGGCTATTGGTCCACGCTGACGCCGTAGAACGCGTTCAGCGAGAAGGGGCTGATCTTGAAGCCCTTCACCTTGGCGCTCATGGGTTGGTAGACGGTGGAGTGGGCGATCGGGGTGATCGGCACCTGCTCCTTGAGGATGTGCTGGGCCTGTTTGTACAGCTCGGTACGTTTGGCCTGGTCGGGGGTGGCCTTGGCCTGTTTGATCAGGTCGTCGTAAGGCTTGTAGCACCATTTCGAGAAGTTGTTGCCGTCGACCGCATCGCAGCCGTACAGGGTGCCCAGCCAGTTGTCCGGGTCGCCGTTGTCGCCGCTCCAGCCAATCAGCATGGCGCCCTGTTCGCCGCCTTTGGAGCGCTTGATGTATTCGCCCCACTCGTAGCTGACGATCTTGGCCTTGATGCCGATCTTGGCCCAGTCTGACTGGAGCATCTCGGCCATCAGCTTGGCGTTGGGGTTGTAGGGGCGCTGCACGGGCATGGCCCACAGGGTGATTTCGGTGCCGTCCTTGATGCCTGCTTCTTTCAGCAGTTGCTTGGCTTTTTCCGGGTCGAAGGGGGCGTCCTTGATAGTGGTGTCATACGACCACTGGGTTGGCGGCATGGCGTTGACCGCCAGCTGGCCGGCGCCCTGGTACACCGACTCGATGATTTTCTGCTTGTCCACAGCCATGTCCAGCGCCTGACGCACCTTCAGCTGGGCCAGCGGGTTGGGCTCGTTGCTGCCCTTTACCTTGTCCATCACGTTGTAGGCGATGTAGCCGAGGTTGAAACCGGCCTGGTGGGGCATCTGCAGGTTCTTGTCGGCCTTCAGCGGCTCGATGTCGGCGGGGCGGGGGAACAGGGTGACCTGGCATTCGTTCTTCTTCAGCTTCTGCATGCGCACCGAAGCGTCAGTGGTGATGGCGAAGATCAGGTTATCGATCTTCACGTCATCAGGTTGCCAATAGTCCTTGTTGCCCTTGAAGCGGATCTGCGCGTCCTTCTGGTACTTGCTGAACACGAACGGGCCGGTGCCGATGGGCTTCTGGTTGATGTCGGCCGGCTTGCCCTGCTTGAGCAACTGGTCGGCGTACTCGGCCGACTGAATGGAAGCAAAGCTCATGGCCAGGTTCTGGATGAACGCGGCGTCGACGTCGTTGAGGGTGAACTTGACCGTGTGTTCGTCCAGTTTCTCCACCTTGGCGATGTTCTTGTCCATGCCCATGTCGGTGAAATAGGGGAACTCGGTGGGGTACGCCTTGCGGAACGGCTGGTCCTTGTCGAGCATGCGGTTGAACGTGAACAGCACGTCGTCGGCGTTGAAGGGCCGGCTGGGCTTGAAGTAGTCAGTGGTATGGAACTTCACGCCTTCGCGCAGGTGGAAGGTATAGGCCTTGCCGTCGTCGGACACCTCCCAGCGGGTGGCAAGGCCCGGCACCACTGCAGTGCCACCGCGCTCGAACTGGGTCAGGCGGTTGAACATGGTCTCGGCCGACGCATCGAAGTCGGTCCCGGTGGTGTATTGCCCCGGGTCGAACCCGGCCGGGCTGCCCTCCGAACAGAACACCAGGTTGGACGCGGCCAGTGCTGACGGTGCGCCGGTGAGCATGCCTGCGCCTAGCAGGAACGGAATGACTGCATGTTTGAGCATGATGGCCTCATTGTTGTCATTGTTCGGATGAGGTGGCCTCGTGAGCCGACCTGCGGATACTCATGCACGGCTGATTGCCAATGCAACAGGCACAAGGATAGATGGCACCAGAAAGGTAGTACGGCCGTACATGGATGTCGCATTCATGTAACTTTAGGCGAAGTTAAACGTTTGCGTTGGCAAAATGATGGCGTTTTTCGGATTATTTCTGCGCAGGGAATGATGTAGGACACATCTCAAATATGTGTAGGACAGGGCTGATATGTGCACCCAGACACGCAAAAGCCCGATCGCATTCACGACCGGGCCCCTGTTTACAGCGCGCTGCCTTCAGGGCATTTGCACCTCGATCAGGCCATCGGCGTTCATGCTGACTTCGCTGGTGCCGGCCTCGATGTCTGGCGCGGGTGCTGCTTCGTCAGCCGCCATGGCTTTCATCGCCATCGGTGCGCTGCGCAGGTACGGGCGTGGATAGCCGCTGCTGTTGAGGTTCAGGTTGACCACTTTGTAACCGGTACCGCCCAGGGCTTCGGTGGCCAGTTGCGCACGTGCCTTGAAGGCATCCACCGCATCCTTGAGCAGGGCGTCCTCGCTGGCTTTGCGGGTAGCCGGGGCGATGGAGAAGTCCATGCCGCCCATTTTCAGGTCCTGCAGCAGGTCGGCGGTCAATTGGGACAGGGCGGGGAAGTCAGCGCTTTCCAGGCGCAGTTCGGCGCGCTCGCGCCAGCCGGTGATCTTCTGGCCCTTGGTGTCGTAAACGGGGTAGCTGTTACGGCTGCCCTGGCTGATCTTGACGTCCTTGACCTGGCGCGACTGCTGCACGGCCTTGTTCATGGTTTCGGTGATCTGCTTGGCAAGCTTGCCTGGGTCGGTGTTCTGCGCTTCGCTGTACAGGGTCACGACCATCAGGTCGCGCGCCACTTCCTTGCTGACTTCGGCGCGCAGCGAGACCTGGTTGAAGCGCGGCTCATCGGCGGCCAGGGCCGGCAGGCTGGCGAGCAGACCACAGGACAGCAGAAGGGCGGCGCCGCGACGTTGAATTTGCATAAGGTGCTCCTTGGCAGAGAAAGGCGTGGGGTGTGGCCATCCATTCCACGCATGGCAGTCAGACCGGAAAACAGTGTAGTGGGTTCAGCGGTGCCATCGGCAACCTGTGACAAAGTGTGGCGCTTTGCCGCATTGCTGCAGCGAGGCGCCCGGCTTCGGTATACTCCAGCCGATTTTCTGGAGCACTCATCAGGAGAGCTCATGCTCGCCGCCGTACAACCGCTGTCCGCTACCCGCCAGAACCTCTGGCGCCTGACTGTCATCCGGGTTCTGGTCCTGGCCGCCCAGGCGGGTTCCGTGGGCGTGGCCTACTGGACCGAACTGCTGCCGCTGCCCTGGCTGTCGTTGGCTGGCACCTTGGCCTTGTCCTCGTTGCTGTGCGCGTTCACGGCCCTGCGCCTGCGCCTGTCGCTCCCGGTCACCGAACTGGAATACGCCCTGCAACTGGCCTGCGACCTGCTGATCCACAGTGCGCTGCTGTATTACTCGGGCGGTTCCACCAACCCGTTCGTGTCCTATTACCTGGTGCCCCTGGCGATCGCGGCGGTGACGCTGCCCTGGCTGTACTCGCTGATACTGTCCGGCATCGCGCTGACCGCCTACAGCCTGCTGCTGGTGCAGTTCTACCCGCTGGAAGGCCTGCCCCTGGCGCGGGACAAGATGCAGGTGTACGGCATGTGGCTGAGCATTGCCCTGGCCGCTGCGGTGATCACCTTCTTTGCCGCACGCATGGCCGAAGAGCTGCGGCGCCAGGAGCAACTGCGTTCCGAGCGGCGCGAAGAAAGCCTGCGCGACGAGCAATTGCTGGCGGTGGCCACCCAGGCTGCCGGCGCCGCCCACGAGTTGGGCACGCCGCTGGCGACCATGAGTGTGCTGCTGAACGAAATGCGCCAGGACCACCACGACCCGCTGCTGCAGGAAGACCTGCAGATCCTTCAAGACCAGGTAAAGCTGTGCAAGCAGACCCTGCAGCACCTGGTGCGCGCTGCTGAAGCCAATCGGCGCCTGGCGCTGGTTGAGCAGGACGTGACCGCCTGGCTGGACGAGGCGCTGAACCGCTGGCACCTGATGCGGCCCGAAGCCAGCTACCGCTTCCAGCGTCTGCGCGATGGCCAGGTGCCGCGCCTGACCCCACCGCCAGACCTGACCCAGGCGTTGCTGAACCTGCTGAACAATGCTGCCGATGCCTGCCCCGATGATCTGGAAGTGCGCCTGGACTGGGACGCCCAGGACATCGTCATCAGCATCCGCGACCATGGCCCGGGTGTGCCACCGGCCATTGCCGAAGCCATTGGCAAACCTTTCATCACCACCAAGGGCAAGGGTTTTGGCCTGGGCCTGTTCCTGAGCAAGGCCAGCGTGACCCGTGCGGGTGGTTCGGTGAAACTCTATAGTCATGATCAAGGTGGCACCCTGACCGAATTGCGCCTGCCCCACGGCACGCGAGGAGAAGAAAGATGAGCGAAGAAAACCAGGTCGAAAGCGAAGAGCTGCCCCACCTGTTGCTGGTGGATGACGACGCCACCTTCACCCGGGTGATGGCCCGGGCCATGAGCCGCCGCGGCTTCCGGGTGAGCACCGCAAGCTCTGCCGAAGAGGGCCTGGTGCTGGCCCAGCAGGACCTGCCGGACTACGCCACCCTGGACCTGAAAATGGAAGGCGACTCAGGGCTGGTGTTGCTGCCCAAGCTGCTGGCCCTGGACCCGGAGATGCGTGTGGTGATCCTGACCGGTTATTCCAGCATCGCCACAGCGGTGGAAGCCGTGAAGCGCGGTGCCTGCAATTACCTCTGCAAGCCGGCCGATGCTGACGATGTACTGGCGGCGCTGCTGTCGGAGCACACCGACCTGGACACCCTGGTGCCGGAAAATCCCATGTCGGTCGACCGTTTGCAGTGGGAGCACATCCAGCGCGTGCTCAATGAGCACGAGGGCAATATCTCGGCCACCGCACGCGCCCTGGGCATGCACCGCCGTACCCTGCAACGCAAGCTGCAGAAGCGCCCCGTCCGCCGCTGAGTCGCTGCCCCTAGTTGGCGCGCGCCATGCACGCGCCGACCGGTGTATCATTAGCCGCCTAACGGTAACCCCCACCCGGATGGTGCGCGCATGCTTGCCCTTCTCGTCCAGACGCTGAACATTACGGCGCCTGTCTTTGCCATGCTGTTCATGGGCGTGCTGCTGCGGCGCATCAACCTTATCGACGACAACTTCAACCGTGTTGCCTCACAGCTGGTGTTCAACGTCTGCATGCCCGCGTTGCTGTTTCTGGGCATCTACCACGCCGACCTGGCCGCCGCAGTAAAACCAGGCGTGATGCTCTACTTCGTGATTGCCACCCTGGTCGGGTTTGCCATCGCCTGGGGCATGGCAGTATGGCGCAGCCCGGTGGCAGACCGTGGTATCTACACCCAGGGTGCGTTTCGCGGCAATAACGGCGTCATCGGCCTGGCCCTGGCAGCAAGCCTGTATGGGGACTACGGCATTTCTCTGGGGGCAGTGCTCGCCGGGCTGGTCATCCTCATGTACAACTCGCTGTCGGCGGTGGTGCTGGCGGTCTACAGCCCAGACCTCAAGTCCGATCCGTGGAGCATCTGCAAGAGCATCTTCAGGAACCCGCTGATCATCAGCGTGCTGGTGGCTACCCCCATGGCCTACGGCCAGGTACCGCTGCCCAACTGGTTGCTCACCTCGGGTGACTACCTGGCCCAGATGACCCTGCCGTTGGCGCTTATCTGCATTGGCGGCACCCTGTCGCTAACGGCGCTGCGCGACAGCGGCCGGCTGGCCATGGATGCCAGCCTGGTGAAAATGGTCTGGCTGCCGCTGGCCGGCACCCTGGGTGCGTGGCTGTGCGGTTTTCGTGGCGCCGAGTTGGGCATCCTGTTCCTGTACATCGGCAGCCCCACCGCTGCGGCCAGCTACGTGATGGCCAGGGCGGCCAATGGCAACCATGAACTGGCAGCCTCTATCATCGTGATTACTACGCTAATGGCGGCAATTACCACCAATATTGGTATTTTCATCTTGCAGTGGGGCGGATGGATCTAGATCCTTGGCCGACAACCAAAGCAATAACACTGCCCCACCAGCGAAAGGACACTTCATGCAAGACCAGAACAGGCCCGAGCAGTTACAGCGCGGGCTGAAGAACCGCCATATCCAGCTGATCGCACTGGGCGGCGCCATTGGCACCGGGTTGTTCCTGGGCATCGCCCAGACCATCCAGCTGGCCGGCCCCTCCGTGCTGCTGGGCTATGCCATCGCCGGCCTGATGGCCTTCCTGATCATGCGCCAGCTGGGTGAAATGGTGGTGGAGGAGCCGGTAGCCGGCAGCTTCAGCCATTTTGCCCACCGCTACTGGAGCGAGTTCGCAGGGTTTGTTTCAGGCTGGAACTACTGGGTGGTCTACGTGCTGGTGGGCATGGCAGAGCTGACCGCTGTGGGCATTTACGTGCAGTACTGGTGGCCAGACTTCCCCACCTGGGCGACAGCGGCGATCTTCTTCGTGGTGATCAACCTGATCAACCTCACCCAGGTGAAGGTGTATGGCGAAATGGAGTTCTGGTTCGCCCTGATCAAGGTCGTGGCCATCCTCAGCATGATCGGCTTTGGCGCCTGGCTGTTGGCCAGCGGCACGGGCGGCCCGGATGCCAGTGTCGCCAACCTGTGGCAGTACGGCGGGTTCTTCCCCAATGGCGTCACCGGGCTGGTCATGGCCCTGGCTGTGATCATGTTCTCGTTCGGTGGCCTGGAGCTGGTGGGCATCACCGCAGCAGAAGCCGACAACCCGCGCCAGAGCATCCCCAAGGCCACCAACCAGGTGGTGTATCGCATCCTGATCTTCTACATCGGCGCGCTGGCCGTGTTGCTGTCGCTGTACCCGTGGCAGAAGGTGGTGCAGGGCGGTAGCCCCTTCGTGATGATCTTCCACAATGCCAACAGCGATGTGGTGGCCACCATCCTCAACGTCGTGGTGCTCACGGCAGCCCTGTCGGTCTACAACAGCTGCGTGTATGCCAACAGCCGCATGCTGTTCGGCCTGGCCAGCCAGGGTGATGCGCCGCGCCAGTTGCTCAAGGTCAGCCGCAGTGGCGTACCGCTTACAGCCCTGGGCGTGTCGGCACTGGCTACGGGCCTGTGTGTGGTGATCAACTACCTGATGCCGGGTGAAGCCTTTGGTTTGCTGATGGCCCTGGCGGTGTCGGCGCTGGTGATCAACTGGGCGAGCATCAGCATTACCCACCTGAAGTTCCGCAAGGCCAAGCTCGCAGCAGGGGTGACGCCGTTCTACAAGAGCCTGTGGCACCCGCTGAGCAATTACCTGTGCCTGGCGTTCATCGTGTTGATCTTGGTGGTGATGTACCTGACCCCGCCGATTCGCATTTCGGTGATGCTGATCCCGGCCTGGATTGCTGCGTTGTGGGTGGCGTTCAGGCTGAAAAAGGCTCGCCAGGCTAGCTAGGCAGGGCTGGCCTCATCGCGGGTAAACCCGCATCTACAGGGCTTTACCCGCGAAAAGGGCGTCGCCTGCCGCTAATGCTGGCGGCGCCAGGCTCGCACGGTGGTGTACAGCAGCACCAGTGCAAGCACTGGCAGTACATAGAGCAGCATCAGGCGTTCCAGGCGGCCAGCCAGTGGCATGCCCATGGTGAATGCTGCAACGTGCAGTCCATACGCCAGGTACAGGCACAGAAACACAAGCCCTTCTGCGCGGGTGATGCGGTAGCCCGAATAGAACACGGGCAGGCTCAGCACCGCCACGCCAAGCATCACAGGCAGATCGAAATCCAGTGCGTTGGGCGATATCGACAGTGGCTCGGGGGTGACCAGGGCTGTGAGCCCCAGCACGCCGAGCAGGTTGAACAGGTTGCTGCCGATTACCGTGCCCACGGCAATTTCGCGCTCGCCGCGCAGGGCGGCGATCAGCGCCGCCGCCAGTTCGGGCAAAGAGGTGCAGATGGCCACCACGGTCAGGCCGATCACTCGTTCCGACAGCCCAAGGTCGGTGGCCACTTCCACCACGGCGTCCAGCAACAGGTGGCCGGCAAGGGTCAACAGGCCCAGGCCGGTCAGCACCTGCAGGGCCGTGCCCGCCCAGAAACGGCCGGCGCTGGAGGTGGCCGTGCGCGGGGCCGGGTACGTGCGGGCGTAATGGCGGGACTGGTGCCACAGCATCGCCAGGTAACCCACTAGCCCAAGCAGCAGCAAGGCCCCCTCCAGCCTCCCCAGGTAGCCGTTGGCGGCCAAGCCGTAGACCAGCAGGCTTGCCACGATCATCAGAGGGATGTCCAGGCGCACCAGCTGGCGCGATACCCGCAGCGGAATAATCAGCGCGGCCAGGCCGAGGATGGCCAGTACGTTGAAGATGTTGCTGCCGATCACGCTGCCTACGGCAACGTCCGGCGCGCCCTGGTAGGCGGCCTGCAGGCTGACGGTGAGCTGGGGTGCCGTGCTGCCGAAGGCCACCAGGCTCAGGCCGATGATCAGCGGGCGAACATGCAGCCTTTGCGCCAGGCGCAGCGACGCACGCACCAGTAATTCGGCGCCGCCGACCAGCAGCAGCAGGGCGATGCCCAACTGCAGAAGGCTGAAGGTGGGAAGGGTGGCCAGGTCGAAGATGATAGGGCTCCAGTCGCGTCAGTCACTAAGCCCTTGTACCCGCACGCGCGCTGTTCCGCTACGCAGCATGCCGATTTTTTCTGCGGCGGCGCGTGACAGGTCGATCAGGCGATTGCGGGCATGTGGGCCGCGGTCGTTGATGCGCACCACCACGCTGCGCTGGTTGGCCAGGTTGGTCACCAGTACGCGGCTGCCGAATGGCAAGGAGCGGTGGGCGGCGGTCAGGCCGTGCTGGTTGAAGGGCTCGCCGCTGGCTGTGCGTTTGCCGTGGTGGCGTGAGCCGTAATACGAGGCGGTGCCGGTCTTGTCATAACCGCGTGGGTCGATGTCATGGCTGGCGCAGCCTGCCAGAAGGGCGAAGAGGGCGAAGGTGCCCAGGGATCGTTTCAGCAAGTGGGGCGCTCCAGTGTGGCCACATCGCGGGTAAACCGCGCCCACAGCCCATTGAATGGGGCCGCTGTGAGCGCGGGTCAGGCCGCGAACGAGGGCCAGGCCCTCGCAGGTCTACATGGGTAAAACAGTCAGCCTTCGAGCTTGGCCTTGAGCAGTTGGTTCACCTGCCCGGGGTTGGCCTTGCCTTTGGATGCTTTCATCGCCTGGCCAACGAAGAAGCCGAACATCTTGCCGCGCTTGGCCTCATCGGCTGCCCGGTACTGCTCGACCTGTTCGGCGTTGGCCGCCAGCACCTCGTCGAGCATCTGTTCGATGGCACCGCTGTCGGTGACCTGTTTCAGGCCGCGGCTTTCGATGATGCTGTCGGCATCTCCTTCGCCGGCAGCCATGGCTTCGAATACCGTCTTGGCGATCTTGCCGCTGATGGTGTTGTCGCGGATGCGCAGCAGCATGCCACCCAGGTGCGCAGCGCTGACCGGGGCCTGGTCGATTTCAATACCCAGCTTGTTCAGCAGGCTGCCCAGCTCGACCATGACCCAGTTGGCCGCAAGCTTCGCATCGCCACCGATCTTGACCACTTCCTCGAAGTAGTCGGCCTGCTCACGGCTGGAGGCCAGCACGTTGGCGTCATAGGCCGACAGGCCGTACTGGCTCTGGAAGCGCTCGACTTTCTGCGGCGGCAGTTCCGGCAGGCCGGCACGCACGGTTGCCAGGAAGCTGTCTTCGATCACCACTGGCAGCAGGTCTGGGTCGGGGAAGTAACGGTAGTCGTTGGCTTCCTCCTTGCTGCGCATGGAGCGGGTTTCGTCTTTGTTCGGGTCGTACAGGCGGGTTTCCTGCACCACCTTGCCGCCGTCTTCGATCAGGTCGATCTGGCGCTGGATCTCGCTGTTGATCGCGCGCTCGATGAAGCGGAACGAGTTGACGTTCTTGATCTCGCAGCGGGTGCCGAACTCGGTCTGGCCCTTGGGGCGGATCGACACGTTGCAGTCGCAGCGCAGCGAGCCTTCGGCCATGTTGCCGTCACAGATGCCCAGGTAGCGCACCAGGGCGTGGATGGCCTTGACGTACGCCACGGCCTCCTTGGCGCTGCGCATGTCTGGCTCGGAAACGATCTCCAGCAAGGGTGTGCCGGCGCGGTTCAAGTCGATGCCGGTGGAGCCGCTGAAGTCTTCGTGCAGGCTCTTGCCGGCGTCTTCCTCCAGGTGCGCACGGGTGACCCCGATGCGCTTGAGGGTGCCGTCTTCAAGGGCGATGTCCAGGTGACCCTTGCCGACGATTGGCAGGTCCATCTGGCTGATCTGGTAGCCCTTGGGCAGGTCGGGGTAAAAGTAGTTCTTGCGGGCAAACACGTTGCGCTTGCCGATTTCAGCATCGATGGCCAGGCCGAACATGCACGCCATGCGCACGGCTTCCTGGTTGAGTACCGGCAGTACGCCGGGCATGCCCAGGTCGACCAGGCTGGCCTGGGTGTTCGGTTCCGAGCCAAACGTCGTGGCGCTGCCGGAAAAGATCTTCGACTGGGTGGCGAGCTGAGTGTGGATTTCCAGCCCGATCACAACTTCCCATTGCATGTGTGAATTCCTCAGAAGCCGTTAGGGGCGCGGGTGTGCCAGTCGGTCACCTGCTGGTAGCGGTGCGCGACATTGAGCAGGCGGCCTTCCTGGAAGTACGGTGCCAGCAGCTGTACACCGACCGGCAAGCCATCGACGAAGCCGGCCGGCATCGACAGGCCAGGCAGCCCGGCGAGGTTGGCGGTGATGGTGTAGACGTCCTCAAGGTAGGCGGCGACCGGGTCGCTGCTCTTGGCGCCCAGCTTCCAGGCCGGGTTCGGCGTGGTTGGGCCGAGGATCAGGTCGACATCGTTGAAGGCGGCCATGAAGTCGTTCTTGATCAGGCGGCGGATCTGCTGCGCCTTGACGTAATAGGCATCGTAGTAGCCGGCCGACAGGGCATAGGTGCCGACCATGATGCGGCGCTGCACTTCGGCGCCGAACCCTTCGCCACGGGAGCGCTTGTACAGGTCGGTGAGGTCTTTCGGGGCGTCGCAGCGGTGGCCGAAGCGCACGCCGTCGAAACGCGACAGGTTCGAAGACGCTTCGGCCGGCGCGATCACGTAGTAAGCCGGGACGGCATGCTGCATGTTCGGCAGGCTGATTTCCTTCACCACCGCGCCAAGCTGTTCCAGTTCCTTGACGCTGGCCTGGACCAGGTCGGCGATACGCGGGTCGAGGCCCGCGCCGAAGTACTCCTTGGGCAGGCCGATGCGCAGGCCCTGCAGGGGCGCATTGAGGTTGGCGCTGTAGTCCGGCACCGGTTCATCGATGCTGGTGGAGTCTTTGGCATCGAAACCGGCCATGCCTTGCAGCAGCAGGGCGCAGTCCTCGGCGGTACGGGCCAGCGGGCCGCCCTGGTCGAGGCTGGAGGCGTAGGCGATCATGCCCCAGCGCGAAACGCGACCGTAGGTCGGTTTGAGGCCGGTGAGGTTGGTCAGCGCGGCAGGCTGGCGGATCGAGCCGCCGGTGTCGGTGCCGGTGGTCACCGGCAGCAGGCGGGCCGCTACGGCAGCGGCCGAACCGCCAGAAGAACCGCCTGGCACGTGGTCGAGGTTCCAGGGGTTTTTCACCGCGCCATAGTGGCTGGATTCGTTGGCCGAACCCATGGCGAACTCGTCCATGTTGGTTTTGCCCAGGGTGACCATGCCGGCTTCGGCCAGCTTGGCTACCACGGTGGCGTCGTAAGGCGCCTTGAAATTGTCGAGCATCTTCGACGCGCAGCTGGTGCGCACGCCCAGGGTACAGAACAGGTCCTTGTGGGCAATGGGCGCACCCAGCAGCACGCCGGTGTCACCGGCAGCGCGGCGGGCGTCGGCGGCACGTGCCTGGCTGATGGCCAGGTCGTCGGTGACGCTGATGAAGCTGTTGAGTTGCGGGTCGATCTGCTTGATGCGGGCCAGCAGGGCGCTGGTCAGCTCTTCGGAAGAAAACGACTTGTCGGCGAGCCCGCGGGCGATCTCGGCCAGGGTCAATTGATGCATGGCAGGCGCTATCCCTTACTCGATGACTTTGGGAACCAGGTACAGACCGCTTTCGGTCTTCGGTGCGATGGCCTGGTAGGCCTCGCGCTGGTTGTGCTCGGTGACCTGGTCGGGACGCAGCCGCTGGCTGGCCTCCAGGGGGTGAGCCAGGGGCTCGATGCCAGTGGTATCGACCGCTTGCATCTGGTCGACCAGCCCGAGGATGCTGTTCAGGGCGTCGGTAATGCGTGGCAGTTCGCCATCATTCAGCCCCAGTCGGGCCAGATGGGCGATCTTTTCCACGTCGCAGCGTTCAAGCGCCATGGTGATCTCCAAGGGAAACAAAGAACGGAATTAGTGTCCGCGGTGAGGAACATGTCAGCTTTTTGGCGGTCCAACGGCCGCGATCATCGGCTGGCATGCTCGGAAAAACAGCCAATTTAACATATTGGCTCCTTGCCCAAAATCCCTGCCATTGTTAGAGTTTGCCGCACTTTTTTACCCACGCTTTCCCCAGGGTCACTTTCCCATGTTCAAGAAACTGCGTGGCATGTTTTCCAGCGATCTGTCCATCGACCTGGGTACTGCCAACACCCTTATTTACGTGCGTGAGCGCGGTATCGTCCTGAATGAGCCCTCGGTTGTTGCCATCCGTACCCATGGCAATCAGAAAAGCGTCGTCGCCGTCGGTACCGAAGCCAAGCGCATGCTGGGCCGTACGCCTGGCAACATTGCTGCCATTCGTCCGATGAAGGACGGCGTTATCGCCGACTTCAGCGTTTGCGAAAAAATGTTGCAATATTTTATCAACAAGGTTCACGAGAACAGCTTTCTGCAGCCCAGCCCCCGTGTGCTGATCTGCGTACCGTGCAAGTCCACCCAGGTTGAACGCCGCGCCATCCGCGAATCGGCCCTGGGTGCAGGTGCCCGTGAAGTGTTCCTGATCGAAGAGCCCATGGCCGCTGCCATCGGTGCTGGCCTGCCGGTTGAAGAAGCCCGCGGTTCGATGGTGGTGGATATCGGTGGTGGCACCACCGAAATCGCGCTCATCTCCCTGAACGGTGTGGTCTACGCAGAATCTGTCCGCGTGGGCGGCGACCGTTTCGATGAAGCCATTGTCACTTACGTACGCCGCAACTACGGCAGCCTGATCGGTGAATCCACCGCCGAGCGCATCAAACAGGAAATCGGCACTGCCTACCCAGGTGGCGAAGTGCGTGAAGTCGATGTGCGCGGCCGCAACCTGGCCGAAGGCGTACCACGCGCGTTCACCCTCAATTCCAACGAGGTGCTCGAAGCCCTTCAGGAATCGCTGGCCACCATCGTTCAGGCGGTCAAGAGCGCCCTGGAGCAGTCTCCGCCAGAGCTGGCCTCGGACATTGCCGAACGTGGCCTGGTGCTGACCGGTGGTGGTGCGCTGTTGCGCGATCTGGACAAGCTGCTGGCCCAGGAAACCGGCCTGCCGGTGATCGTTGCCGAAGATCCGCTGACCTGTGTTGCCCGTGGCGGCGGTCGCGCCCTGGAAATGATGGACAAGCACGCGATGGACCTGCTCTCCAGCGAGTGATCCCCTCGCTGTTCACGAGCCCCGGTTTACAGGTAGTGCGCACAGTGCTACCTGTATGTGCTGGGCTGGCGCCCGCCCGGGCGCCTTATCCGTCAACCCGCAACCAGGCTGGTGCGTTGTCCCATGTCCAATGACCTCCTGAGTCGTCCACGAGGAACGGCCCATTAAACCGCTTTTCTCCAAGGGCCCTTCGCTGGGCGTGCGCCTGCTTGTTCTGGTAGTGATGTCGGTCGCGTTGATGGTTGTCGACGCGCGCTTCGACCTGCTTAAACCTGTGCGCAGCCAGATGGGCCTGGTGCTCATGGAATCCTACTGGATCACCGACCTGCCACAGCGTGCCTGGCAAGGGGTGGCGGGGCAGTTCGGCAGCCGCAACGAGCTGATTGCCGAAAACGAGAAACTCAAGACCGAAGCCCTGCTGCTGCAGGGGCGCCTGCAGAAGCTGGCAGCCCTCACCGAGCAGAACGTGCGCCTGCGCGAGTTGCTCAACTCATCGGCACTGGTTAACGAAAAGGTCGAGGTGGCCGAACTGATCGGTGTCGACCCCAACCCGTTCACCCACCGTATCCTGATCAACAAGGGTGAGCGTGACGGTGTGTTCCTGGGCCAGCCGGTGCTCGATGCGCGTGGCCTGATGGGCCAGGTGGTCGAGTTGATGCCCTACACCTCACGGGTGCTGCTGCTCACTGACACCACCCACAGCATTCCGGTACAGGTCAACCGTAACGGCCTGCGCGCCATTGCCAGCGGTACCGGCAACCCCGAGCGCCTGGAGCTGCGTCACGTGGCCGACACGGCAGACATCAAGGAAGGGGATTTGCTGGTCAGCTCCGGCATGGGCCAGCGTTTCCCGGCAGGCTACCCCGTTGCCACGGTCAACGAAGTGATCCACGACTCCGGCCAGCCGTTTGCCATCGTGCGCGCCATCCCCACTGCCGCGCTGAACCGCAGCCGCTACATGTTGCTGGTGTTCAGTGATCGCCGCACCCCTGAAGAGCGCGCCACCGATGCTGCCATCGCTCAGGAAGAGGCCGACCGCAAGGGTGCGCCGGCAGCCGGGCAGGGCACAGCCGCACCCGAGCAGGCTGCGCCGGCAGCGACCACGCCCGCCACACCCGCAGCGCAACCTGCCACACCGGCTGCGGCGCCGGCGGCAACCGCTCAACCCAGGAGGCCGTGATGGCAGCGTCGCGCCGCAACAACGGCTGGTTCATCTGGCTGACCTTCGCCATCGGCCTGCTGCTCAGCGTGTCGCCCATGCCTCAGTTCATGGAAGTGTTCCGCCCCATGTGGCTGGCCTTGCTGGTGTCGTTCTGGACCCTCGCCGTGCCGCACAAGGTCGGCATGACCACGGCATTCGTGCTCGGCCTGGCCGAAGATGTGCTCTACGGCACCCTGCTTGGGCAAAACGCGCTTATTCTCACCCTGATCACCTTCCTCGTGCTGTCGCTGCAACAGCGCTTGCGCATGTTCCCCATGTGGCAGCAGAGCCTGGTCATCCTGGTGGTGTTCGGTATTGCCCAGCTGGTTCAGCTGTGGCTCAGCGCGCTCACCGGTAACCGCCTGCCGACCCTGGCACTGGTCTGGTCGGCCGTGATCAGTGCTCTGCTCTGGCCATGGATAAGCTTTGCCTTGCGCGACGCACGCCGACGCCTGCACATCAATTGACGGCCACGGTGCCACTGACAGGGAGATGTCCGATGACCCCGCTTTACCTGGCTTCTGGCTCACCCCGTCGGCGCGAACTGTTGGCTCAGATCGGTGTCGACTTTTCCGTTGTCAGTGCCTCTGTCGACGAAACCCCGCTGCCGGATGAAGGCGTCTCCGAGTACGCCCTGCGCCTTGCCCGTGCGAAGGCTGCTGCCGGCTTGGCCGGGCTCGACGGCCCCGGTGTGGTGCTGGGTGCCGATACCGTGGTGTCGATTGGCGGCCAGATCCTTGGCAAGCCCCGTGACCGCGAACACGGGTTGGCCATGCTCGCGCAGCTGTCAGATGACCATCATCAGGTGATCACCGCCGTGGCCGTGACCGACGGCGCTCGCTGCCTGGACGTGTGCGTAGGTACTCATGTCTATTTCCGTGCCATCAGCCCAGAAGAAGCGCAGCGCTACTGGGCCACCGGTGAGCCCCATGACAAAGCCGGCGGCTACGCCATCCAGGGCCTGGGCGCAGTCTTCGTCAGGGAACTGATGGGCAGTTACTCGACCGTGGTCGGCCTGCCCCTGTTCGAAACTGCGCGCCTGCTGGATGCGTTTTCCATCGCGTGCTGGCAGCAACACGGCGTATCAGCGCCGCGCTAGCCAGCCACCCCACTGCGATCCATCATTACCGAACATCCTTGACGAGAGCGTGCCATGAGTGAAGAGATCCTGATCAACATCACCCCGATGGAGTCACGCGTGGCGGTGGTGGAAAACGGGGTACTGCAGGAGGTGCACGTCGAGCGCACCCAGCGCCGTGGCATCGTCGGCAACATCTACAAGGGCAAGGTGGTACGGGTATTGCCGGGCATGCAGGCGGCCTTTGTCGATATCGGGCTGGAGCGGGCGGCGTTCATTCACGCATCGGAAATTTCCCAGCGCGAAGGCTCTGCGGTGGAAAACATCACGGCCCTTGTCCATGAAGGCCAGGCCCTGGTGGTTCAGGTCACCAAGGACCCGATCGGCACCAAGGGCGCGCGCCTGACCACCCAGCTGTCGATCCCCTCGCGCTACCTGGTGTACATGCCGCGCAGCAGCCATGTGGGCATTTCCCTGAAGATCGAGGACGAAGCCGAGCGCGAGCGCCTCAAGCGTGTGGTCAGTGACTGCATGGACAGCGAAAATATCAAGGACGCCGGTGGTTTCATCCTGCGCACCGCTGCAGAAGGTGCCCGGGCCGAGGAAATCCTGCAGGACATCCGCTACCTGCGCAGGCTGTGGGAGCAAATCGGCGCGCAGATCAAAAGCTGCGGTGCCCCCATGGTCATTTACGAAGACCTGGGGTTGGCCCTGCGCACCCTGCGTGACCTGGTAAACCCCAAGATCGAGAAGATCCGCATCGACTCCCGGGAAACCTTCCAGAAAACCACGCAGTTCGTCGAAGAGCTGATGCCGGAGATCGCCGACCGCCTCGAACACTACCCGGGCGAGCGGCCAATTTTCGACCTGTATGGCGTGGAGGACGAAATCCAGCGTGCCCTGGAGCGCAAGGTGCCGTTGAAGTCTGGTGGCTACCTGGTGGTCGACCCGGCCGAAGCCATGACCACCATTGACGTGAACACCGGTGCCTTTGTCGGCCACCGCAACCTCGAAGAAACCATCTTCAAGACCAACCTGGAAGCCGCTACCGCCATCGCCCGGCAACTGCGCCTGCGCAACATCGGTGGCATCATCATCATCGACTTCATCGACATGGAAGATGAAGAGCACCAGCGCCAGGTGCTGCGCACCCTGGAAAAACAGCTGGAGCGTGACCACGCCAAGACCAACATCATCGGCATCACCGAACTGGGGCTGGTGCAGATGACCCGCAAGCGGACCCGCGAGAGCCTGGAGCAGGTGCTGTGTGAGCCGTGCCAGGCGTGCCAGGGCCGCGGCAAGTTGAAAACCCCTGAAACCATCTGTTACGAAATCTTCCGTGAGATTCTGCGCGAGGCTCGCGCCTACCAGGCCGAGGGCTACCGCGTGCTGGCCAACCAGAAGGTAGTGGACCGTCTGCTGGATGAGGAATCCGGCAACGTCGCTGAACTGGAGGCCTTCATCGGTCGAACCATTCGCTTTCAGGTCGAGTCGATGTATTCGCAGGAGCAGTATGACGTGGTGCTGCTCTGAGGCCGCCTGACGCCCGCCGTGGCCTGGCAAAACCCATTCCACGGGCCATGCTGCATAGACGACCTGGAGGGCCTTGGCCATGGCGCGTGTAAGCCGCGTTCTTGTCGTCCTGACCCGCTGGGGGCTGGGCGTTTGCGCCCTGCTGGTGGTATTGCTGGCGCTTTACGCCAGCCTGGGGCGCGAACTGGTACCCCTGGTGGCCGAGTACCGCGCCGACGTGGAGCGCAAAGCGGCCGAGGCGCTCGGTGTACCCGTGCACATCGGCGCCCTGGAGGGCCATTGGAGCCGGCTGGCCCCGGTGTTCAAAGTACGCGACCTGCAATTGGGCGAGGGCGCATCGGCCCTGCGCCTGGACGATGTGCGGGTAGTGCCGGACATCTGGGGCAGCCTGCTGGCCCGTGAAGTCAGGCTGTCACGCATTCAGCTCAGCGGCCTGCAACTGATTGCCCGTGAAGACGAGCAGGGCGGCTGGCAACTTGAGGGCCTGCCCAAGCAGGACGACGCGCCACTGGACCCGGCAAAACTGTTGCAGCGCCTTGGCCAGCTCGGGCGCCTCGATATTTTCGATAGCCAGGTGACCTTGCAGGCCTGGCAGCGCGACCCGTTGACCCTCACTTATATGAGTGCAGGTTTGCGTGCCGGCAGCGCTCGCCAGGTGCTGGAACTGCGCGCCACCCTGCCTGATGGGCAGCCCCTGGCACTCAACCTGCGCAGCCGCGCCTCCGCCGACGCCTGGCGCGATGCCCAGGTGCAAACCTACCTGAGCCTGCCGCAAAGCGACTGGGCGCGCTGGTTACCGCCCCGCCTGCTGGGCCAATGGCACGCCGACACGTTGCAGGCCGGTGGTGAGTTCTGGGTAGACTGGCGCGACCGCCAGTTGCAACAGGCGACAGTGCGGCTCAACGCGCCGCAATTGCAAGGCGCGCTCGAGGGCCGCAAGCCGGCGAAAGTGAACAACCTCGCCTTCAATGCCTGGTTCCAGCGCCAGGGCGACGGTTTTGATGTGGTGGTCGATTCGCTGGCCATGGACCTTGCCAAGCAACGCTGGGAGTCGCACCTGCAACTGCAGCAACGTGCAGGCCAAGCGCCCGCCGATGAAACCTGGCATCTGCAGGCAGACCGCCTCGACCTCACGCCCCTGACCCCGCTGATCCATGCGCTGGCGCCGCTGCCCTCACAGGCGATGGCCGTGGTTGATGGGTTGCAGGTGACCGGTGCGCTGCGCAATGTGCGCATGCAGGCCAAACCCAAGGCTGAAGGTGATCAGCGCCTGCAGTTCGAAGCCAACCTGGAAAAGGTCGGCTTCAACGCCTACCACAACGCGCCTGCCGCCGGAAACGTCAGCGGCAGCATCAGTGGCGACCTGGGCCACGGCGAGCTGCGCCTGGACACCGACGCGTTCATGCTGCACCTGTACCCTATCTTCGCCAAGCCCTGGCACTACCAGAAGGCCAACGCGCGCCTCACCTGGGCCCTCGACAAGCAAGGGTTCACCCTGGTTGCCCCATACCTCAAGGTAGTGGGCGACGAGGGCAAGATTGCCGGTGATTTCCTCATCCGCCTGTGGTTCGAAAAAGGCCGCGAGGATTACATGGACCTGCGTGTCGGCCTGACCGACGGCGACGGCCGCTACACTGCCAAATACTTGCCCGAGGTGCTGAGCCCGGCCCTTGACCAGTGGCTGCGCAGCGCCATCGTCAAGGGGGCAGTGGACGAAGGCTACTTCCAGTACCAGGGGTCGCTCAACCACGGTGCCGTGCCTGAGGCGCGCAGCATCAGCCTGTTCTTCAAGGTGCATGACGCTGCCCTGGACTTCCAGCCTGGCTGGCCACAGGTGCAGCAGGTGGCCGGTGACGTGTTCATCGAAGACAGCGGGGTGCGTATCCGGGCGCGGCAGGGCCTGTTGCTCAATACCAAGGTCAGAGACGTCAAGGTCGATATCCCCCACGTTGCAGAGGGCCGGGACAGCCACCTGTATCTGGACGGCAGCTTCGATGGTCGCCTGGCCGACGGCCTCAGCATCCTCAAGGAAGCTCCCATCGGCACCAGCGACATCTTTGCCGGCTGGGACGGCGAGGGCCCGCTCAAGGGCAAGGTCAAGCTCGACATCCCCCTGGCGCATGGGCAGCAGCCAAAAGTGCAGGTGGACTTCGCCACGCGCGATGCCCGGCTGAAGGTTGCGCCGCCCACGTTGGAACTGAGCCGGCTCAAGGGTGATTTCAGCTTCGACTACGACAAGGGCCTGAGCGGCAAGGGCATCACCTTGCAGGCCTTCGGCAAGCCGGTGACGGCGCAAATTGCCGCAGAAGGCCAGCCGGGGGAGATGCAGACGCGCATCAGTGCTAACGGCCAGGTGCCGCTCAATGCGTTGACCCGATGGCTGCAGTTCGATCAGGCTCTACCGGCATCCGGCGACTTGCCATATGACCTGCAGTTGAGCCTGGGCAGCCGGGAAAACCTGCTCACCGTCAATTCCACCCTCAAAGGGCTGGCAATCGACCTGCCTGCGCCTTTCGGTAAAGCCGCAGGTGATAGCCGCGCCAGCCGCTTCAGCATGACACTACAGGGCCCGCAGCGACGGATCGATGCCGCCTACACCGACCTTGCCCAGCTGGCCTACACTGCGCCAGCCGACAAGCTGACCCAAGGCGGCGGTGAATTGCTGCTTGGCCCGGGGCGGGCTCAGCCTCCTGCAGGCCAGGGGCTGCGGGTACGGGGCCGGCTGGAGGCCCTCGACCTGGCGCCCTGGCAGGCGCAAGCCGAAAAGCTGGGTGGCAGCGACCCTGGTGGCAGTGCCAAGCAACTTCTGCAGAGCGTGGACCTGACCATTGGCCAGCTCAAGGCGTTTGGCACGCAGCTGAACCAGGCCGTGGTGCGCCTGGCCCGCAGTGGCCCGGCCTGGGCGCTGCGCCTGGACAGCCGCGAAGTGATTGGGGACGCCCGCCTGCCTGACGCCAAGGGCGCGCCCATGACGGTGCACCTGCAAACGCTTCGCCTGCCGGCCAGCGATGCCGGGCAGGCACAGGCCGAAGAGGGTGCCGACCCGCTGGCGTCTTTCGACCCGCGCAAAGTGCCACCGCTGGACCTGCGCATCGACAAGCTGTACCGCGGGGATGAACTGTACGGCAGCGCCGCCATCAAGCTGCGGCCAACCACGCGCGGCGTTGCTGCCAGCGACCTGGACCTGGACCTCAAGGGCCTGCGCATCAATGGCGGCGGCGGCTGGGAGGGAGGTGTGGGCAGTGCCAGTAGCTGGTACAAGGGGCGGTTGCAGGGCAAGAACCTGGCCGATGTACTCACTGCCTGGGGCTTTGCCCCGACCGTGAGCAGCCGCGATTTCCGCCTGGATGTGGACGGCCGTTGGCCGGGGTCGCCGGCTGCGATCAGCCTCAAGCGCTTCTCGGGGAGCCTGGACGCAGCACTGCGGTCCGGCCAATTCGTCGAAGTGGACGGTGGTGCCCAGGCATTGCGGGTGTTCGGCCTGCTCAACTTCAACTCGATTGGGCGGCGCCTGCGCCTGGACTTCTCTGACCTGTTCGACAAGGGCCTGGCCTACGACCGGCTCAAAGGCTTGCTGGTGGCGAGCAACGGCGTATACGTGACGCGCACGCCGATCTCGGTCACCGGGCCTTCGAGCGATTTCGAACTCGATGGCACGCTGGACATGGTGCGCGACACGGTCGCGGCCAACCTGCAGGTCAGCCTCCCGGTCACCAACAACCTGCCACTGGCGGCGCTGATCGTGGGTGCCCCGGCAGTGGGGGGCGCACTGTTCCTGGTCGATCGGCTGATTGGTGACCGCGTCTCACGCATCGCCAGTGTGCACTACCGGGTAGAAGGCCCGTGGAAAGAGCCTAGAATCACCTTTGTGAAACCTTTCGAGAAGTCCCGCTAGGAGTGCCCATGAAGGCTGCGGTCATCCAGATGGTCAGCCAGGACGGCGTACTGGAAAACCTGGCGCGTGCCAGTGCCTTGCTGGAGCAGGCAGCAGCAGGCGGCGCGCGCTTGGCCGTGCTGCCGGAAAACTTCGCCGCCATGGGCCGCAAGGACGCCGCCGCCATTGGTCGCGCCGAAGCGCTGGGGCAGGGGCCGATATTGCCATGGTTGAAACGCGTCGCCCGCGACCTCAAGTTATGGGTAGTGGCAGGTACATTGCCATTGCCGCCTGCAGGTCAACCGGATGCCAAGGCGCATGCCTGCTCGCTGCTCATCGATGAGCACGGCGAGCAGGTGGCACGTTACGACAAGCTGCACCTGTTCGACGTGGATGTGGCCGATAACCGTGGCCGCTACCGCGAGTCTGATGACTATGCCCACGGCGCCCAGGTGGTGGTGGCAGATACACCGGCGGGGCGTGTGGGGTTGAGCGTGTGCTACGACCTGCGCTTCCCCGAGCTGTACAGCGAATTGCGGGCGGCGGGTGCCGAACTGATTACAGCACCTGCCGCCTTCACCGCTGTGACGGGAGCGGCGCATTGGGACGTGCTGGTGCGTGCCCGTGCCATCGAAACCCAGTGCTATGTACTGGCGGCGGCGCAGGGCGGTACGCACCCTGGCGAGCGCCACACTTACGGCCATGCAGCGATCGTGGACCCGTGGGGGCGGGTCGTTGCACAACAGGCGCAAGGCGAAGCGGTACTGCTTGCCGAGCGCGACAGCGAACAACAGGCGTCCATCCGGGCGCGCATGCCGGTGATCGAACACCGGCGCTTTTTCTCGCAGGGCGCGTTGCGGCCTGCGCACACCTCGGAGTGACTATGAGCCAGATGTTATCCACCGTCAGCGAACAGCTCCTGACCCCAGGCGGCCTGACCCTGGACAGCCTGCAGAGCGTGCTGGGTGAATTGGCCGGCCCCGGTATCGATGCGGCCGACCTGTATTTCCAGGGCCAGGTATCCGAAACCTGGGCGCTGGAAGACGGCATCGTCAAGGAAGGCAGCTTCAACCTCGATCAAGGCGTCGGCGTACGCGCCCAGGCCGGTGAAAAAACCGGCTTTGCCTACAGTAATGCGATCAACCTTGAGGCGCTGACCTCCGCTGCTCGAGCCGCGCGTTCCATTTCCCGCGCCGGGCAGAACGGCAGCGTGCAGGCCTTCCGCACACAGCAGGTGCCAGCGCTGTACACGGCGGACAGCCCGCTGGACGTGCTCAGCCGTGCCGAAAAGGTCGAGCTGCTCAAGCGTGTCGATGTGGCCACCCGCGCGCTGGACCCGCGTATTCAGCAGGTCAGCGTGAGCATGGCCGGGGTCTGGGAACGCATCCTTGTTGCGGCAGCCGATGGCAGCCTGGCTGCAGACGTGCGCCCGCTGGTGCGCTTCAACGTCAGTGTCATCGTCGAGCAGAATGGCCGCCGCGAGCGGGGCGGGCAGGGCGGTGGCGGGCGTACCGACTACCGCTTCTTCACCGAAGAGCGGGTGATGGGCTATGCCCGCGAGGCCCTGCGGCAGGCCCTGGTAAACCTGGAGGCCATACCGGCGCCGGCAGGTACTCTGCCGGTGGTGCTGGGCTCCGGCTGGTCCGGTGTGCTGCTGCACGAGGCTGTGGGCCACGGCCTGGAAGGTGACTTCAACCGCAAGGGCAGTTCGGCGTTCAGTGGTCGCATCGGTCAGAAGGTGGCCTCCAGCCTGTGCACCATCGTCGACGACGGCACCTTGGAAGGGCGGCGCGGTTCGTTGAGCGTGGACGACGAAGGGACCCCGACCGAATGCACCACCCTGATCGAGAACGGGGTGCTGAAGGGCTACATGCAGGACAAGCTCAACGCGCGCCTGATGGGCATGGCGGTGACGGGCAACGGGCGCCGTGAGTCCTACGCGCACCTGCCGATGCCGCGCATGACCAACACCTACATGCGCGCAGGCGAGAGCGACCCGCAGGAAATCATCGCGTCGGTGAAAAAAGGCATCTACTGCGCCAACCTCGGTGGTGGGCAGGTCGATATCACCAGCGGCAAGTTTGTGTTTTCAACCAGTGAGGCTTACCTGATCGAAGACGGCAAGATCACCGCACCGGTAAAGGGCGCTACCCTGATCGGCAATGGCCCGGAAGCCATGAGCCGGGTGTCGATGGTCGGCAACGACCTGGCCCTGGACAGCGGCGTAGGCACCTGCGGCAAGGATGGGCAGTCGGTGCCGGTGGGTGTGGGCCAGCCAACCTTGAAGCTGGACGCAATCACCGTCGGTGGTACCGGCGCGTGAATACGCCCGCAGGCTGCCGGCCGGGGGCGGCCGCTGGCACCAAGGCTGGTGCAGCGGCCGCCTGGAGGGTCAGCGCAAGCCGCGCTGCAGCTCGTCGAGGTCGCGGATGTACTTGAATACCTTGCGCGATGCAGCCGGTGGTTTGTTACGTGCCTTCTCGTGCTGGGCATGGCGCACCAGCGATCGCAGCTGCTGGCGGTCGGTATCAGGGTATTCGTTGACGAAGCGCTCAAGGTCTTCGTCATTGCCATCGATCAACCGGTCGCGCCAGCGCTCAAGGCCGTGGAAGCGTTCGTTGTACTGGCGCGTGGAGCTGTCCATCTGTTCGAGCAGCGCCTGGATGGCATCCAGGTCCTGTACCCGCATCAATTTGCCGACGAACGACATATGCCGTTTGCGGGCGCCGTGAGCGGTGTGTTTGCTGGCCTCGGCCAGGGCCTTGCGCAGCTCGTCGGTGAGCGGCAGGCGGGCCAGCGTGTCGGCTTTGAGGGTTGTGAGGCGTTCGCCAAGTTCGACCAGCGCGTGCAGTTCACGCTTGATCTGGGTTTTGCTTTTTTCGCCGTCGAAGGCGTCGTCGTTTGAATCAACCATGGGGGCAGTCCGCTTGGGTATTTATGAAAAGTCGCCACGTAGGCACTTTTCGTACAAGGCCTGAAAATTGCCGCCATGATAACCACCCGGGGGCCGCTTGTCCGGCCCGGTCGTAGATTGACCCCCGGTGAATGCAGAATTTGAGTGGAGATCACCATGAGTGCAGTCCAGAGCGTAGGTCCGAAAGACCTGCCAGCATTGCAGGAGCAGGTTGAGGCGATAATCGCCGAGGCACGCCGCCAGGGCGCCAGCGCTTGCGAAGTGGCTGTGTCGCTGGAACAGGGCCTGTCCACCACGGTACGCCAGCGGGAAGTTGAAACCGTCGAGTTCAACCGCGATCAGGGCTTTGGCATCACCTTGTATGTGGGCCAGCGCAAGGGGTCGGCCAGCACATCGGCCAGCGGCCCCGACGCGATCAGGGAAACCGTTGCGGCGGCCCTGGCCATTGCCAAACACACCTCCGAGGACGCGTGTTCGGGCCTGGCAGACGCCGCATTGATGGCGCGCGACATCCCAGATCTGGACCTCTATCACGACTGGAATCTGGAGCCCGAGCGGGCCATCGAGATGGCCCTTGCCTGTGAGGCGGCCGCGTTCGATGCCGACCCCCGTATCCTCAATGCCGACGGCACCACCCTCAATACTCACCAGGGCTGCCGTGTGTACGGCAACAGCCATGGCTTCATCGGCAGCTATGCCTCCACCCGGCATAGCCTGAGCTGCGTCATGATCGCTGAAGGCGATGGCCAGATGCAGCGTGACTACTGGTACGACGTCAACCGTCAAGGCAACCTGCTGGCAGACCCGCGCAGCATTGGCGTGCGCGCTGCCCAGCGTGCGGCCAGCCGCCTGGGCGCGCGCCCGGTGCCCACCTGCGAGGTGCCGGTGCTGTTCTCGGCAGAGCTGGCGGGGGGGCTGTTCGGCAGCTTCCTGGCAGCAGTTTCAGGCGGCAACCTGTACCGCAAGTCGTCATTTCTCGAAGGGGCGCTGGGCCAGCGCCTGTTCCCGTCCTGGCTGACCCTGGATGAGCGGCCGCACATTCCCCGGGCATTGGGCAGTGCCGCATTCGATGGCGACGGCCTAGCCACGTATGCCAAGCCATTCGTCGACAAAGGCGAGCTGGTGTCCTACCTGCTGGGCACCTATTCCGGCCGCAAGCTGGGGCTGCCGAGCACCGCCAACTCGGGTGGCGTGCACAACCTGTTCGTTACCCATGGTGAAGACGACCAGGCGGCCCTGATCCGGCGCATGGGGCGTGGCTTGCTGGTAACCGAGCTGATGGGGCACGGCCTGAACATGGTAACCGGCGATTACTCCCGCGGTGCTGCGGGCTTCTGGGTTGAAAATGGCGAAATCCAGCACGCTGTACAAGAAGTGACCATTGCCGGCAACATGAAGGACATGTTCCAGCAAATTGTCGCCATCGGCAGCGATCTTGAAACCCGCAGCAATATTCATACAGGCTCGGTGTTGATCGAGCGGATGACGGTAGCGGGCAGTTAACGGCCCCTCGTTTTGTTGGGGCCGCTGTGCGGCCCTTGGTGCTACAAATCACTGAACCGGCCAAGCGCCGGTTTTTTTTACTCCATGCTTCGCTTGAATTGATTCTATTTATCAATTAATAATGAATATCATTATCCAGTCACCCGGCGATGATGTTCATGAATACCGTCCTACGCGAACTCCCCTACCTGGAAAACTGGCGCTGGTTGAGCCGCCGCATCCGTTGCGCGCTTGAAGCCGATGAGCCGCGCCTGATCGAGCACTACCTTGCCGAGGGCCGCTACCTGGTGTGTTGCACCGAGACCTCGCCATGGACGGTGGCGCTGACTTCCTTCCGCCTGCTGCTCGATACCGCCTGTGACCGCATGCTGCCCTGGCACTGGCGATGCCTGTGCCTGGACCAGGCATGGCGCCCGTTGCTGGACCTGCGCAACCTCGACCGCCAGGAGCAGAACCAGCGCTGGCAACCCTATGCCCTGCAACTGGCTAATTGCCGCCTGTTGCCGTCGATTTCTCCTGAAGAACTGATGCAAGGACTTGATGATGAGTGATACCCGAATCGAGCGCGACAGCATGGGCGAACTGCAGGTGCCTGCCCAGGCCCTGTACGGTGCACAGACCCAGCGCGCGGTCGACAACTTTCCGGTCAGCGGGCAACGTATGCCGGTGCAGTTCATTCGTGCCCTGCTGCTGGCCAAGGCTGCTGCCGCCAAGGCCAACATCCAGTTGGAGCAGCTGCCTGTCGCCCAGGGGCAAGCCATCGTGAAGGCGGTAGAGCAATTGCTGGCGGAAGACTTCATCGGGCATTTTCCGGTCGATGTGTTCCAGACCGGGTCCGGCACCAGTTCCAACATGAATGCCAACGAGGTGATCACCACCTTGGCCACTCGCGTGCTGGGCGAGGCGGTCAACCCCAACGATCACGTCAACTGCGGCCAGAGCAGCAATGACATCATCCCCACTACCATCCACGTCAGCGCGGCGTTGGCCTTGCATGAGCAGCTGTTGCCGGCCTTGAGCCACCTGGTGCAGGTGATCGAGCACAAGTCCCAGCAGGTGCATCAGTTCGTGAAGACTGGCCGCACCCACCTAATGGACGCCATGCCCGTGCGCATGAGCCAGGTACTCGATGGTTGGGCCGCGCAGGTCAATGCTGCCAAGGCGCATATCGAGGCCACCTTGCCAAGCCTGCAGGCGCTGGCCCAGGGCGGTACGGCGGTGGGTACCGGGATCAACGCCCACCCGCGCTTCGCCGCCAGCTTTGCCCAGCAGCTCAGCACGCTGACCGGCGTGGCGTTCACCCCTGGGCAGAACCTGTTTGCCCTCATCGGCTCCCAGGACACTGCGGTGGCTTTGTCCGGTCAGCTCAAGACCACTGCCGTGGCATTGATGAAGATCGCCAACGACCTGCGCTGGATGAACTCCGGGCCCCTGGCCGGGTTGGGCGAAATCGAACTACAGGGGTTGCAGCCCGGCTCTTCGATCATGCCTGGCAAGGTCAACCCGGTCATCCCCGAGGCCACCGCCATGGTGGCGGCGCAAGTCATCGGCAATGACGCCACCATCGCTGTGGCCGGGCAGTCTGGCAACTTCGAGTTGAACGTGATGCTGCCCGTCATCGCACGCAACCTGCTGGAGAGCATCGAGCTGATGGCCAATGTCAGCAGGCTGCTCGCGGACAAGGCCATTGCCACCTTCAAGGTCAACGAGGACAAGCTCAAGGAAGCGCTGGCGCGCAACCCGATTCTGGTGACCGCGCTCAACCCGATCATTGGTTACCTCAAGGCCGCCGAAATTGCCAAAACCGCCTACAAGCAGGGGCGCCCCATCATCGACGTCGCGCTGGAGCACACAGACCTGTCCCGCGATCAGCTGCAGGCGTTGCTCGACCCGGAAAAACTCACCGCTGGCGGCATCTGACTCGCGTCACCGCCTGGAGGCCCGTCATGCAGCACTGGAAACGCACCACGCAAGCCGCCAACCGGCTGTTCGAGCAAGGACAGCTGGTCGATGCCCGTGAACATTACCTGCAGGCCCTGGCCTTGGCCCAGGTGCTGTTCGAGCGCTGGCATGACGTCGACGAGGCAGTAGCCGCCTTGGTCGTTGCGCACCACAACCTGGCCGACCTGCACCTGCGGCTTAACCAGCCGCAGGAGAGTGCTGATTACCTGTGCGCCGCCCACCAGCGGCTGCTGCAGGCCTGCCAGGACCTGCGCCTGCCCCAGGCACTGCGCGACGCCGCGCTGCGTCACAGTTCGCGCACCTACAGCGAATTGCTCAGTTTCATTGCCGAGTATGGGCAATACCCCCGCACCGAACGTTTGCTCAATCGCCACAGCACTCCGGCCAGCACACGGGTGCCGGATGCAACGCCCAATAACCAGACCTACGGAATCCACTGACATGCCGCATACCTTGCCTGCACTGCCCTACGCCTACGCCGCGCTGGAACCGCACATCGACACGCAGACCATGGAAATTCACCACACCAAGCACCACCAGACCTACGTCAACGGCCTTAACGCCGCCGTCGAGGGGACGCAGTGGGCAGAGTGGCCGGTGGAGAAACTGGTGGCAGCGGTAGCGAGCTTGCCCGAAAACCTGCGTGGCGCGGTGACCAACCATGGCGGCGGCCACGCCAACCACAGCCTGTTCTGGACCGTGATGTCGCCACAGGGCGGCGGTGAACCTGAAGGCGAGCTGGCCCAGGCGATCACTGCACAGCTGGGCGGGTTCGAGGCGTTCAAGGACGCCTTTACCAAGGCCGCCTTGACGCGCTTCGGCAGTGGCTGGGCGTGGCTCAGCGTGACCCCGCAGAAAACACTGGTAGTCGAAAGCAGCGGCAACCAGGACAGCCCGTTGATGCACGGCAACACACCCATCCTCGGGCTGGACGTCTGGGAGCACGCGTACTACCTGAAGTACCAGAACCGCCGCCCTGAATACATCGGGGCGTTCTACAACGTCATCGACTGGGCGCAAGTGGAGCGCCGTTACCACGCCGCCATTCAGTGAGTCGGATCGGTATGCCCTCCCAGGTAATGTCGGTCAACAGTGTGCGGTTGTTCAGGTTGGCGCTTGGCACCCTGTTGATGCTGGCTGGCACTGCATTGCTGGTGGCTCGCGGCCTGGCCTGGCTAGACCTCGAGCCGCGCATGTTGCGTGCCCTGCAGGGTGGTGCACTGTGTGCGCTGGGCACGGCGCTGGGTGCTGTACCGGTGTTGGTCATCCGCAACATGCCGGTGGCACTGGCCGATACCCTGCTGGGTTTTGGCGCCGGGGTCATGCTCGCCGCCACGGCCTTTTCGCTGATCGTGCCAGGGCTCGAGGCCGCGCAAGCCATCGGGTTCAGCGCGTGGGGCGCCGGCGGCTTGATCAGTGCCGGCCTGCTGGGCGGTGCACTGTGCCTGTTTCTGATTGACCTCAGAATCTCCAGTGCTTCGCCCCAGGCGCTCGTGGCGTCCCAGGGGCAGCCCGTGATTGCAGCGCGCATCTGGTTGTTCGTATTCGCGATCATTGCCCACAACATTCCCGAGGGCATGGCCATTGGCGTATCAGCTGGGGGTGGCATGGCCGATGCCGACAGCCTGGCCATGGGCATTGCCCTGCAGGACGTGCCCGAAGGCCTGGTTATCGCGTTGGTGCTGGCTGGGGCAGGGATGCCACGCTTCAAGGCGTTTCTCATCGGTGCTGCATCCGGGCTGGTGGAGCCGGTGGCCGCGGTGATCTGCGCGTGGCTGGTGAACGTGGCGGAACTGCTCTTGCCGCTGGGGCTCGCGTGCGCTGCAGGTGCGATGCTGTTGGTGGTCACGCAGGAGATCATCCCGGAGTCACGCAGCAATGGTCATCATCGCCTGGCCAGCCTGGGGCTGTGTACGGGCTTCTGCCTGATGATGGTGATGGACACTGCGATGTCCTGACCACACCTTGTCGCCGAAAGATCGGCGACAAGGTTGCGGCGGCCCCGCCGATTTACTCGCCTTCGTCGAAGAAGTTCTCGATCAGCGCTACCAGGGCGTCCATGGCTTGCTGGTCCTGCTCGCCTTCGGTGTGCAGGTGCACCTGTGTGCCCTTGCCGGCCGCCAGCATCATCACGGCCATGATGCTCTTGCCGTCTACCAGCTTGTCCGGCGCCCGGCCAACCTTGACCTGGCAGGGGAAGCGGCCAGCAACACCGACGAACTTGGCTGCCGCCCGAGCATGCAGCCCCAGCTTGTTGATGATGGTGATTTCACGGGCGGGCATGGCGTGGCGGATCCTTGGGCTAGAGGTCGCGGTGACGGACCTGAACGTTTTTCAGGGTTTGCTGCAGCAACTGGCCAAGACGTTCGGTGATGTATACCGAACGGTGGTGGCCACCGGTGCAGCCGATGGCAATGGTAACGTAGGCCCGGTTGCTGGCGGCGAAGCGGGGTAGCCACTTCAGCAGGTAGCTGGAGATGTCGTTGAACATCTCCTGCACATCGGGTTGCGCAGCAAGGTAATCGATCACCGGCTGCTCCAGGCCGGAGTGCTCCCGAAGCTCAGGTTTCCAGTACGGGTTGGGCAGGCAGCGCACATCGAATACCAGGTCGGCATCAACCGGCATGCCACGCTTGAAGCCGAACGACTCGACCAGGAACGCCGTACCCGGTTCGGGGGTGTCCAGCAGGCGCAGCTTGATGGTGTCCCGCAACTGGTACAGGTTCAGGCGCGTGGTATCGATCTTGAGGTCGGCCAGGTCGGCGATGGGGCCCAGCAATTCGCGCTCCACACGTATGGCTTCTGCCAGCGAGCGGTCGGCGTTGGTCAGCGGATGGCGGCGACGGGTTTCGGAAAAACGCTTGAGCAGCGTGTCCTCGTCGGCGTCCAGGTACAACACATCGCACTTGATGTGCCGGGCCCGGGCCTCCTCAAGCAGTTCGGGGAAGCGTGACAGGTGGCTGGGCAGGTTGCGCGCGTCAATCGAAACGGCCACCTTGGGTTGCGGCAGTTCGGTGTTCAACAGGGCGGTTTCTGCCAGTTGCGGCAACAACCTGGCGGGCAGGTTGTCGATGCAGTAGAAACCGTTGTCTTCCAGGACATCGAGGGCGGTGCTCTTGCCGGAGCCAGACCGGCCGCTGACGATGATCAGGCGCATGTTCAGTGCTCGTTCTGTACGTCCAGGACAACCTGGAACAGGGCCTCACTGCTGGGGGCCGCACGCAGGCGCTCGCGAACCTCTTTGCGGTCGAGCATGCTGGCAATCTGGCGCAGCAGCTCCAGGTGAGCATCGGTGGCGGCCGCGGGTACCAGCAACACGAACAGCAGGTCCACGGGGGCGCCGTCGATGGCGTCGTAATCGATAGGGGCTTCGAGGTGCAGCAAGGCACTGACCGGGGTTGTGCAGCCTTCGAGCCGGCAATGGGGAATGGCAATGCCATTACCGAAACCGGTGGAGCCGAGTTTTTCCCGAGCGATCAGTTTTTCGAATACAGTTTGCCCGTCCAGTTCTGGCACTTCTTTGGCAATCAGCTCGGCGACCTTTTCAAGGGCGCGTTTCTTGCTGCCGCCCGGCGCGTTCGCGAGGGAACGGCCGGGGGTCAGGATGGTTTCAAGTCGGATCATGGATGAGGGGGATCAGCGGGCAGCCGCACCTTGCAGCAGGCTTTGCTGTTTTTCCTTGTGTTTTTTCAGTTGACGGTCGAGCTTGTCGGCCAAGGCGTCGATCGCTGCATACATGTCTTCGTGTTCGGCATTCGCAACCACTTCACCGCCGGGAATCTGCAAGGTCGCCTCGACCTTCTGCTGCAGTTTCTCGACCTTCATGATGACCTGCACGTTGGTGATCTTGTCGAAGTGACTCTCCACGCGGGCGAGCTTTTCAAGCACATAATCGCGCAGTGGCTGGGTGACTTCTACATGCTGTCCACTGATATTGACTTGCATACAGCTTCTCCTTTTGTTGCCCGTGCATAAAGAGGCAGGTGTTGCACCTGCCACACAAACGCTGTGGCGCATCTCAGGGTTACATCAGCCGCTTACGCTCGCTCGACGGTGCAATACCGAGAGACTCGCGGTACTTGGCGACGGTACGACGGGCTACCTGGATGCCTTGTGCCTCCAGTAAACCAGCGATCTTGCTGTCGCTCAATGGCTTTTTCTGATTTTCCGCGGCAACCAGTTTCTTGATGATCGCGCGGATCGCCGTGGACGAGCATTCGCCGCCTTCGGCAGTGCTCACATGGCTGGAGAAAAAGTATTTCAGTTCGTAGATACCACGCGGGGTGTGCATGTACTTTTGCGTGGTAACCCGGGAAATGGTCGACTCGTGCATGCCTACCGCTTCGGCAATGTCATGCAGTACCAGGGGTTTCATGGCCTCGTCACCGTGGTCGAGGAAGCCGCGCTGGTGTTCGACGATCTGGGTGGCCACTTTCATCAGGGTTTCGTTGCGGCTCTGCAGGCTTTTGATGAACCAGCGCGCCTCCTGCAACTGGTTGCGCATGAAGGTGTTATCGGCGCTGGTGTCGGCACGGCGTACAAAGCCTGCGTACTGCGCGTTGACGCGAAGGCGCGGGATGGCTTCCTGGTTCAGTTCCACCAGCCAGCGCTCGCTGTCCTTGCGCACGATCACGTCGGGCACCACGTACTCGGGCTCGCTGGACTCGATCTGCGAGCCGGGGCGGGGGTTGAGGCTCTGCACCAACTCGATCACCTGGCGCAGTTCGTCTTCCTTGAGCTTCATGCGGCGCATCAGCTGGCTGTAGTCGCGGCTACCCAGCAGGTCGATGAAGTCGCTCACCAGGCGCATGGCCTCGGCCATCCACGGGGTGCTGCCAGGCAACTGGCGCAGTTGCAGCAGCAGGCATTCGCCCAGCGTGCGGGCGCCTACCCCTGCGGGCTCGAACTGCTGGATACGGTGCAGCACCGCTTCGACTTCATCCAGTTCGATGTCCAGTTCGGGGTCGAAACCTGCACAGATTTCCTCGAGGGTGTCTTCCAGGTAGCCCTGGCCGTTGATGCTGTCGATCAAGGTGACCGCGATGAGGCGGTCGGTGTCGGACATGGGCGCCAGGTTCAACTGCCACAGCAGGTGGCTTTGCAGGCTCTCGCCCGCGGACGTGCGGGTGGTGAAATCCCATTCGTCGTCATCGTTGCTGGGCAGGCTGCTGGCGCTGGTCTGGTAGATGTCTTCCCACGCGGTATCCACGGGAAGCTCGTTGGGGATGCGCTCGCTCCACTCACCGTCTTCCATGTTTTCGGTGCTGACGGTGGTTTCCTGGAAACTGTTGTCCTGCGTTTCGGCGGCCGGCTTGTTTTCGGCGTTGTCGGCCATCGGGTCGTTGTTGTCGAAGTCGTCGCCGTCTTCCTGGCGTTCGAGCATCGGGTTCGACTCCAGGGCTTCCTGGATTTCCTGCTGCAGGTCCAGGGTGGAAAGCTGGAGCAGGCGGATGGCCTGTTGCAACTGCGGTGTCATCGTCAGTTGCTGGCCCATTTTTAGGACGAGCGATGGTTTCATGGCAGGGGCTTGGTACCTTGTTCGCCGGCGCGCATGCGCCATCCACTACACGAGGGCGCCGGGGCGCCAAATCAAGCAAGTTTTATGCCTTAAATTGTAGCGTTTGCCTAGAGCACTGTAACAACTTGACCCGCAATAGATAGGCTTTTTTGCCGTGCCCCAGGCCCGTCCCGGGATCAGAGGCGGAACTCGTGGCCCAGGTACACCTCTTTGACCAGGTCGTTGGCCAGGATCGTTTCTGCATCCCCTTCGGCGATCAGGCGGCCATCGTTGACGATATAGGCGGTTTCGCAGATATCCAGGGTTTCACGCACGTTGTGATCGGTGATCAGCACGCCGATACCCTTGGCCTTGAGGTGGTGAATGATCTGCTTGATGTCGCCTACCGAAATCGGGTCCACGCCGGCGAAGGGTTCGTCCAGCAGGATGAACTTGGGCGCGGTGGCCAGTGCGCGGGCAATTTCGACGCGGCGACGCTCACCACCGGACAGGCTCATGCCCAGGTTGTCGCGGATGTGGCTGATGTGAAATTCCTGCAACAGGCTTTCCAGCTCCTGGCGACGGCCTTCGCGGTCGAGGTCCTTGCGGGTTTCCAGGATGGCCTTGATGTTGTCAGCCACGGACAGCTTGCGGAAGATCGACGCCTCCTGTGGCAGGTAGCCGATACCCGCCCGGGCGCGCCCGTGCATGGGCTGGTGGCTGACATCGAGGTTGTCGATCAGCACACGGCCCTGTTCGGCCTGGACCAGCCCGACAATCATGTAGAAGCAGGTGGTCTTGCCGGCGCCGTTGGGGCCGAGCAGGCCCACGATCTGGCCGCTGTCGATGGACAGGCTGACGTCACGTACCACCTGCCGGCCCTTGTAGCTCTTGGCCAGGTGCTGGGCTTTGAGGGTTGCCATTTACTCGGCCTTCTTCTTGGGCTGGATCACCATGTCGATGCGCTGACGCGGTGTGGTCACATTGCCGCCACGACCTGCGGTGGCAACCTGGGTCTGGGTGTTGTAGACGATCTTCTCGCCTTCGGTGGTGTTGCCTTCGTTTTCGACCTTGGCGCGGTCGGTGAGCACTACCAGGTCCTTCTGCGACTGATACTGGATGGTCACGCCCCAGCCTTTCATCTTGTCGGCTTTGGCGGCGCTCTGCTGCTGCTCGAAGTAGGCCAGGTTGCCCACCGAGGTCACCACGTCGATATCGCCGGAAGCGGTACGGGTGATGGTCACGGTATTGCCTTTGATCATCATCGAACCCTGGGTGATGATGACGTCGCCGGTATAGGTGGCCACGCCTTTCTTGTCGTCCAGGTGAGCGTTGTCGGCCTGGATGCGAATGGGCTGATCACGGTCGTTCGGCAGGGCGAGGGCGCTCGCGCTTCCCAGTGCTGCGCTCAGGCTGAGCAAAAGGGGGAGGGTTTTAACGAGCCTCATACTGTCCTCTTACGTTAGAGAGCAGGTCCATCCTGCCTTCTTTCAAATACGCTTTCATACCTTTGCCCGTAGTCGTGCCACCGGCGCCGTCGATTCTAACGGCTTGCTCGGTCTGCGCATATTCCTTCTGCGGGAACACGGTCATGCGCGAGCTGGTAATGATGGTTTCACGCTTCTTTTCGTCCGTGCGGGCGATCCGCACGTTGTCGATCAGTTCGACCTCGCTGCCGTCAGGGTTGACCTCCGCGCGCACGCTCTGCACATGCCACGGGTATTCCGTACCGCGATACATGTGCAGGTCCGGGGTGGTCAGCAGTGTGACTTCGCTGGCCTTCAGGTGTTCGACCTTGTCGGCGGTCATTTCGTACTGCAGCTTGCCGTCTGGCAAGAACTGCACGCTGTGGGCATTGATGGCGTAGTAATCGATGGCGCTTTCGTCCACCTGCGCCGCGGGCTGCTCCAGGAAGCTCTCGGGGCTGACGTTCCAGTAGCCGACGGCTATCAGCAGGGCGGCGATGGCCCCGAGCAGCACGATGTTTCTGGCTTTCTTGCTGAACATGGGCAACCTTACAGATAGTTGGCGTTGGCAGCGTCCAGGGTGCCCTGGGCCTGCATGATGAGTTCGCAGAATTCACGGGCGGCACCCTCGCCACCCCGTGACTGCGTGACGCCATGGGCGTGCTGGCGCACGAACGGTGCCGCGCTGGCGACCGCCATGCCCAGTGCCACCCGGCGGATAACCGGCAAGTCGGGCAGGTCATCGCCCAGGTAGGCCACTTGATCATAGCTCAGGCCCAGCTCGGCGAGCAGGCCGTCAAGTACGACCAGTTTGTCTTCGCGCCCTTGAAACAGATGCGGGATGCCGAGGTTCTTCGCCCGCCGCTCGACGACCGGTGTCTTGCGCCCGCTGATGATGGCGGTGGTCACACCGGACGCCATGAGCATTTTTATGCCCTGGCCATCCAGTGTATTGAAGGTCTTGAACTCGCTCCCGTCTTCGAGGAAATACAGGCGCCCGTCGGTGAGTACGCCGTCCACGTCGAACACGGCCAGCTTGACGCATTTGCCCCGTTGCATGAGGTCCTGGTGCATTGCATCGCTCCTTTACAGTACGCCGGCACGCAGCAGATCGTGCATGTTCAGGGCGCCGGTTGGGCGGTCCTGGCTGTCTACGACCACCAAGGCGCCCACCTTGTTGTCTTCCATGATTTTAAGGGCCTCGGCCGCCAGCATCTCGGCACGGGCGGTTTTGCCGTGCACGGTCATGACGTCTTCGATCAGGGTGGTATGCACGTCGATGTTGCGGTCCAGGCTGCGGCGCAGGTCACCGTCTGTGAACACCCCGGCCAGCGTGCCATCGGTCTCGACGATGACGGTCATGCCCAAACCTTTGCGGGACATTTCAAGGAGTGCTTCCTTGAGCAGGGTGCCGCGGGCGACCTGCGGCAGTTCGTCGCCAGCGTGCATCACGTTCTCGACCTTGAGCAGCAAGCGCCGGCCCAGGGCACCGCCCGGGTGAGAGAAGGCGAAGTCTTCGGCGGTGAAGCCGCGGGCTTCGAGCAGGGCGATGGCCAGGGCGTCGCCCAGCACCAGCGATGCTGTGGTGGACGATGTCGGCGCCAGGTTCAGCGGGCAGGCTTCGTGTTCGACGCCGGCGTCGAGGTTGACGTCGGCAGCCTGGGCCAGCGGTGAAGCCGGGTTGCCGGTCAGGCTGACCAGCTTGATGCCCAGGCGCTTGATAAGCGGCAGCAGGGTGATGATTTCGGCAGTGCTGCCCGAGTTCGACAGGGCCAGGATAACGTCATCGCGCGTAATCATGCCCATGTCGCCATGGCTGGCTTCGGCCGGGTGCACGAAGAAAGCCGGTGTGCCAGTGCTGGCCAGGGTGGCGGCGATCTTGTTGCCGATGTGCCCGGACTTGCCCATCCCCACCACGACCACGCGGCCCTTGCTGGCCAGGATCAGCTCGCAGGCCTTGACGAAGGTAGCGTCGATGCGCGCCAGCAGGGCCTCTACAGCCTCGAGTTCCAGGCGCAGGGTGCGTTGGGCGGATTGGATCAGCTCGCTGGATTGGCTCATGTCGAAAAAGCAGTGCCTGATGAAAAGGCGGCGATTATAGCGGTATTGAATGAAACCCTCACGCTTTCGATTGTCGTAGGCAATGTACCCCCAGGCTGTCGTGACGCTGAACGATGCGTTTGGCAGCCTTGGGGCGGCGCTGCCAGCGGTGCTATAGTTCGCCGCTATTCAGCCTGCCCAGGGGCGTGTGCCTTCCAGATGAAGGCCGACGTCCACTAGGACGAGGCTGCACTAGCAAGGAGTCTAGATGAGTGTGGATAGCGCCTGCGCGGTCGAGTTGAAGGGGGTTTCCTTCAAACGGGGTTCGCGCAGCATTTTCAACAATGTCGACATCCGCATCCCACGCGGCAAGGTCACTGGCATCATGGGGCCATCCGGGTGCGGTAAAACCACATTGCTGCGTCTGATGGGCGCCCAGTTGCGCCCAGCCAGCGGTGAAGTGTGGGTCGCCGGGCAGAACCTGCCGACCCTGTCGCGCAGCGACCTGTTCGACGCGCGCAAGCAGATGGGCGTGCTGTTCCAGAGTGGCGCGCTGTTCACCGACCTGGATGTGTTCGAGAACGTCGCTTTCCCGCTGCGCGTGCATACCCAGCTGCCGGATGAAATGATCCGCGACATCGTGTTGATGAAGCTGCAGGCCGTGGGCCTGCGTGGTGCCATCGACCTGATGCCGGACGAGCTGTCGGGTGGCATGAAACGCCGCGTGGCGCTGGCCAGGGCTATTGCGCTGGACCCGCAGATCCTCATGTACGACGAGCCGTTCGTCGGTCAGGACCCGATCGCCATGGGTGTGCTGGTGCGCCTGATCCGCCTGCTCAACGATGCCCTGGGCATCACCAGCATCGTCGTGTCCCATGACCTGGCAGAAACCGCCAGCATCGCCGACTACATCTACGTGGTGGGTGATGGCCAGGTGCTGGGGCAGGGCACCCCCGACGAGTTGATGGGGTCGGATAACCCGCGTATCCGCCAGTTCATGAAAGGCGACCCGGATGGCCCTGTACCCTTCCACTTCCCTGCGCCCGATTACCGCGCCGATCTGCTGGGGGCGCGCTGATGCGTAGAAAATCCATGCTTGAGCGCGTGCGCCTGTTCGGCCGCGCGGCAATCGATGTAGTGGCCGTGCTGGGCCGCTCCTGCCTGTTCCTGTTCCACGCCCTGGTCGGGCGCGGTGGCATTGGCGGCGGTTTCCAACTGCTGACCAGGCAACTGTACTCAGTGGGTGTGTTGTCGCTAGCCATCATCGTGGTGTCCGGTACCTTCATTGGCATGGTGCTGGCCCTGCAGGGCTACAGCATCCTCACCAAATACGGGTCGGAGCAGGCAGTGGGCCAGATGGTCGCCCTTACCCTGCTGCGCGAGCTTGGTCCGGTCGTCACCGCCCTGCTGTTCGCAGGCCGCGCCGGGTCCGCGCTCACGGCTGAAATCGGCAACATGAAGTCCACCGAGCAGCTGTCGAGCCTTGAAATGATCGGCGTCGACCCACTCAAGTACATCGTTGCCCCGCGCCTGTGGGCCGGCTTCATCTCGCTACCGTTGCTGGCACTGATCTTCAGCGTGGTAGGCATCTGGGGCGGGTCGTGGGTGGCAGTCGACTGGCTGGGCGTCTACGAGGGCTCGTTCTGGGCCAACATGCAGAACAGTGTTTCGTTCACCGACGACGTGCTCAACGGGTTGATAAAGAGCCTGGTGTTCGCCTTCGTCACCACCTGGATCGCCGTATTCCAGGGGTATGACTGTGAGCCCACCTCAGAAGGGATCAGCCGTGCCACTACCAGGACCGTGGTCTATGCCTCGCTGGCTGTACTGGGTCTGGACTTTATTCTGACCGCCTTGATGTTTGGAGATTTCTGATGCAAAACCGCACCCTGGAAATCGGTGTAGGCCTGTTTCTGTTGGCCGGGATCCTGGCGTTGCTGCTGCTGGCCCTGCGTGTCAGCGGCCTGTCGGCAAGCCCGACCAGCGATACCTATAAAGTTTACGCCTACTTCGACAATATCGCCGGTTTGACTGTCAGAGCCAAAGTGACCATGGCCGGTGTCACCATCGGCAAAGTCACCGCCATCGACCTGGACCGTGATTCCTTCACCGGTCGGGTGACCTTGCAGCTGGACAAGTCGGTGAACAACCTGCCGACCGATTCCACTGCATCGATCCTGACCGCAGGCCTGTTGGGTGAGAAGTACATCGGCATCAGCGTAGGCGGTGAGGAAGAGGTGCTCAAGGACGGCGGTACCATCCATGACACCCAGTCCGCGCTGGTGCTGGAAGATCTGATTGGCAAGTTCCTGCTCAACACTGTTGGCAAGGAACCCCGAGACGCGCAACCGGCTAATTGAGGAGTTTCCATGATATCGATTCTGCGACGTGGCTTGCTGGTCCTGCTGGCAGCCTTGCCTCTCATGAGCATGGCTGCCCAGTCCCCTCATGACGTGATTCAAAGCACCACCAATGAATTGCTGGGTGATCTGAAGGCCAACAAGCAGCAGTACCAGGCCAACCCGAGCGCGTTCTACGACGCGCTGAACCGCATCCTGGGCCCGGTGGTGGATGCCGATGGCATCTCGCGCAGCATCATGACCGTCAAGTACTCGCGCAAGGCCAGCCCTGAGCAGATGCAGCGCTTCCAGGACAACTTCAAGCGCAGCCTGATGCAGTTCTACGGCAACGCCTTGCTGGAGTACAACAACCAGGGCATCGTGGTGGATCCGGCCAAGTCTGACGATGGTAAGCGGGCCAGTGTCGGCATGAAGGTCACCGGTAACAACGGTGCGGTGTACCCGGTGCAGTACACGCTGGAGAACCTCGCTGGCGAATGGAAGGTGCGTAACGTCATCGTCAATGGCATCAACATCGGCAAGCTGTTCCGAGATCAGTTCGCTGACGCCATGCAGCGCAATGGCAACAACCTGGACAAGACCATCGACGGCTGGGCGGGTGAAGTGGCCAAGGCCAAGCAGACCGCCGACAGTTCGCCAGAAAAGGCCGTCAAATGAGTGAAGCGACCGCGAGCATGAGCGAGCCAGGTGTGGTCCGCCTTGCCGGCGTGCTGGACTACCGCAGCGGGCCTGCCTTGCGCAAGCAAGGCAAGGCATTGATAGCGGGCAGCGGCGGGGTGGACATCGTGATTGATTGCTCCGCCGTGCAGCGCTCCACCAGCGTCGGGCTTTCGCTGCTGCTGGCGTTCATGCGCGATGCTGGCGCTGCCGGCAAACGCTGCCAGGTGCGCGGCATGCCCGATGACATGCGGGAAATCGCCGAGGTGTACGACCTCGACGAGGTGCTGGCCACCTGATGGCTCTGCTGGGATGATGGCCCCTCGGTCAGCGAACCCGTTGTTGGGCTTCGCAGGCGAGGGGCTTTTTTGTATGATGGCCGACCCGTGCGCATCGGGCGCCGATTGAGGTTGAGCATGCAGGCCATAGAAGTTAAAAGCTTCCTTGAAGAAAAATTGCCGGGTTCCCGGGTCGAAGTTGAAGGCGAAGGCTGCAACTTCCAGCTGAACGTGATCAGCGACGAGTTGGCCGGCCTGAGCCCGGTCAAACGCCAGCAGGCGATTTACGCTCACCTGAATCCGTGGATCGCAAACGGCAGCATCCATGCGGTAACCATGAAATTTTTCAGCAGCGCAGCCTGGGCTGAGCGCACCTGAGCCAACTTGGCGGCGAGATTCCAATGGACAAACTGATTATTACTGGTGGCGCTCGCCTTGATGGCGAGATCCGCATTTCGGGCGCGAAGAACGCAGCCCTGCCCATTCTGGCTGCGACCTTGCTGGCCGATGGCCCGGTCACCGTGGGCAACCTGCCGCACCTGCACGACATCACCACCATGATCGAGCTGTTCGGTCGCATGGGCATCGAGCCTGTGATCGACGAAAAGCTGGCGGTGGAAATCGACCCCCGTACCATCAAGACCCTGGTCGCACCCTACGAGCTGGTGAAGACCATGCGTGCCTCCATTCTGGTACTCGGCCCCATGGTTGCCCGTTTCGGCGAGGCCGAGGTGGCGTTGCCAGGCGGTTGCGCCATTGGCTCGCGACCTGTCGACCTGCACATACGTGGCCTGGAGGCCATGGGCGCGAAGATCGAGGTTGAAGGTGGCTACATCAAGGCCAAGGCGCCTGAGGGTGGCCTGCGCGGTGCGCACTTCTTCTTCGATACCGTGAGTGTGACCGGTACCGAGAACATCATGATGGCCGCAGCGCTGGCCAACGGCCGCAGTGTGCTGCAGAACGCGGCCCGCGAGCCGGAAGTGGTCGACCTGGCCAACTTCATCAACGCCATGGGCGGCAATGTGCAGGGCGCCGGCACCGATACCATCACCATCGAGGGTGTTGCGCGGCTGGGTTCGGCCCACTACCGCGTCATGCCGGACCGCATCGAAACCGGCACCTACCTGGTAGCCGCTGCCGTTACCGGTGGCCGCGTCAAGGTCAAGGACACCGACCCCACCATCCTTGAGGCGGTTCTGGAAAAGCTCAAGGAAGCAGGCGCCGACATCACCACCGGTGAAGACTGGATCGAGCTGAACATGCACGGCAAGCGGCCGAAAGCCGTCAACCTGCGCACGGCCCCGTATCCAGCGTTCCCGACCGACATGCAGGCGCAGTTCATTTCGCTCAACGCCATTGCCGAAGGCACCGGTGCGGTGATCGAAACGATCTTTGAAAACCGCTTCATGCACGTGTACGAAATGCACCGCATGGGCGCCCAGATTCAGGTCGAGGGCAACACCGCCATCGTGACCGGCGTCAACGCCCTGAAAGGTGCCCCGGTAATGGCCACCGACCTGCGCGCATCCGCCAGCCTGGTGCTGTCGGCACTGGTGGCCGAAGGCGACACCCTGATCGATCGCATCTACCATATCGACCGTGGCTACGAGTGCATCGAGGAAAAACTGCAGATGCTCGGCGCCAAGATTCGCCGCGTACCGGGCTGATTGCCCTGGGGCGCAAGGACGCGCCGTTCGAATTGAATGCGGCCAGGTGCACCACCTGGCCGGCAGTAGCTGCTTAAGGACCGACGTTCCAATGTTGACCATCGCGCTTTCCAAAGGCCGTATTCTCGACGATACCCTGCCATTGCTGGCCGAGGCCGGTATCGTTCCCACCGAGAACCCGGACAAGAGCCGCAAGCTGATCATCCCGACCACGCAGGACGACGTGCGCCTGCTGATCGTGCGTGCCACCGACGTGCCGACCTATGTCGAACATGGCGCTGCCGACCTGGGTGTAGCAGGCAAGGACGTGCTGATGGAGTACGGTGGGCAGGGCCTTTACGAGCCCCTGGACCTGCAGATTGCCCGCTGCAAGCTGATGACCGCTGGCGTGGTCGGCGTGCCCGAGCCCAAGGGCCGCCTGCGCGTGGCCACCAAGTTCGTGAATGTGGCCAAGCGTTACTATGCCGAGCAGGGTCGCCAGGTCGACATCATCAAGCTGTACGGCTCGATGGAGCTGGCACCCCTGATCAACCTGGCCGACAAGATCATCGATGTGGTCGACACCGGTAACACCTTGCGTGCCAACGGCCTGGAACCCCAGGAAATGATCGCGCACATCAGCTCGCGCCTGGTGGTCAACAAGGCCTCCATGAAAATGCAGCACGCCCGCATCCAGAGCCTGATCGACACGCTGCGCCAAGCGGTCGAATCGCGACACCGCGGCTGACGACTTCCTGCGCGCAGCGTTGGCTGTCGCGCCCGTCTATCCGCGTCATAGCCACTTTTCTCGGGTGCCCGTGCGGATGGACTGGTAGCTTAGGGCGCCTGAGCATTCGCTATCAATCGAGGCCCTCGCCATGACCGTGTCCACCGCAATTGCCCGTCTCAACGCTGCTGACCCGGATTTCGCTCGGCATCTGGATCATCTGCTGAGCTGGGAGAGCGTGTCCGACGAAGCGGTCAACCAGCGTGTACTCGATATCATCAAGGCCGTGCGCGAGCGTGGCGATGCTGCCCTTGTAGAGTTCACCCAGCGTTTCGACGGGGTAGAGGCTAGCCGCATCGACGACCTCATTCTGGGCCGCGAGCGCCTTGAGCTGGCGCTTACCCGTATCACCGACGAGCAGCGTGCAGCCCTTGAGAAGGCAGCCGACCGCGTGCGCATGTACCACGAGCGGCAGAAGCAGGACTCGTGGCAGTACACCGAGGCTGACGGTACCGTACTGGGGCAGAAGGTCACGCCGTTGGACCGCGCCGGCCTTTATGTGCCGGGCGGCAAGGCGTCCTACCCGTCCTCGGTGCTGATGAACGCGATTCCGGCCAAGGTGGCGGGTGTCACCGAAGTGGTCATGGTAGTGCCGACCCCGCGTGGCGAGGTCAACGAGCTGGTGCTGGCCGCAGCCTGCATTGCCGGTGTGGACCGGGTGTTCACGGTGGGCGGCGCCCAGGCGGTGGCTGCCCTGGCCTATGGCACCGAGAGCGTGCCCCAGGTGGACAAGATTGTCGGCCCGGGCAACATCTACGTGGCCACCGCCAAGCGTCACGTGTTCGGCCAGGTAGGCATCGACATGATCGCCGGGCCGTCGGAAATTCTCGTGGTGTGTGACGGCCAGACCGACCCGGACTGGATTGCCATGGACCTGTTCTCCCAGGCAGAGCACGACGAAGACGCCCAGGCCATTCTGGTCAGCCCGGATGCCGATTTCCTCGACCGGGTGGCAGCCAGCATCAGCAAATTGCTGCCGACCATGGAACGCGCCGAGATCATCGAGAAATCGGTGAATGGTCGCGGCGCCCTGATCCAGGTGCGGGACATGCAGCAGGCAATCGAGGTGGCCAACCGTATCGCCCCTGAGCACCTGGAGTTGTCGGTGGCTGACCCGCAGGCCTGGTTGCCGCACATTCGCCACGCCGGTGCGATCTTCATGGGCCGCCACACCAGCGAAGCGCTGGGCGACTATTGCGCAGGCCCCAACCACGTACTGCCCACCTCCGGCACTGCGCGCTTCTCGTCGCCGCTGGGGGTGTACGACTTCCAGAAGCGTTCGTCGATCATCTATTGCTCCGAGCAAGGCGCCTCCGAACTGGGGCGCACTGCCTCGGTGCTGGCCCGTGGTGAGTCCCTGACCGCCCACGCCCGTAGCGCCGAATACCGCATCCTGAGCCAAGAGAAGGGGAACTGAGCATGAGTCGATTCTGGAGCCCTTTCGTCAAGGACTTGGTGCCTTACGTCCCCGGCGAGCAGCCCAAGCTGGCGCGCTTGGTCAAGCTCAATACCAACGAGAACCCCTACGGCCCATCGCCTAAAGCGGTGGAGGCCATGCGCGGGGAGTTGGGCGACAACCTGCGCCTGTACCCGGACCCCAACGGTGACCGTCTCAAGCAGGCGGTCGCGGAATACTACGGCGTCACCCCGGCGCAGGTGTTTGTAGGTAACGGCTCGGACGAGGTGCTGGCGCACATCTTCCATGGCCTGTTCCAGCACGACGCGCCGCTGCTGTTCCCGGATATCAGCTACAGCTTCTACCCGGTGTACTGCGGCCTGTATGGCATCGCCTTCGAACAGGTGCCGCTGGATGAGCAGTTCCAGATCCGCGTGGAGGATTACCGCAAGCCGAACGCGGGCATCATCTTCCCCAACCCCAACGCGCCCACTGGCTGCCTGTTGCCCCTGCAGGCCGTGGAGCAGTTGCTGCAGGCCAGCCCGGATTCGGTGGTGGTGGTGGATGAAGCCTACATCGACTTCGGCGGCAAAACGGCCATCAGCCTGGTGAACCGCTACGACAACCTGCTGGTGACCCAGACCCTGTCCAAATCGCGGTCGCTGGCCGGCCTACGGGTTGGGTTGGCGGTGGGCCACCCGGACCTGATCGAGGCGCTGGAGCGGATCAAGAACAGCTTCAACTCGTACCCGCTGGACCGCGCCGCCATCGTCGGCGCGGCAGTGGCATTCGAGGACCGCGCCTATTTCGACCAGACCTGCCGCAAGGTTATCAACAGCCGCGAAAAGCTGGTCGCGCAGCTGCAGGCCAAGGGGTTCGAAGTGCTGCCGTCTGCTGCCAACTTTGTATTCGCTCGCCATCCACAACAGGATGCCGGGGAGTTGGCGGCGCGTTTGCGCGAGCAAGGCGTGATCGTGCGCCACTTCAAGCAGCCGCGTATTGATCAGTTCCTGCGCATTACCATCGGTACGCCTGAGATGAACCAGGCGTTGCTGGATGCACTGGGCTGACACACAGTTAGAGGCTGGCCGGGATAAGGTGCGGTGCAAACCGGCTACCCCACCTTATCTGGCGATAAACGATTGTTGAGCGATCAGAGATGCTTTATTTTGATCGCTGATTCGTCCGATGACTGGATGTACCGATGTCCTTGTTGATAAAACGCTCGTTGGTCGAGCAGGCGGTGGATCAGTTGCGCGAGCGTATCTCGCAAGGCGCCTGGTTGGTTGGTGAGCGGCTGCCCACCGAGCCTGAACTGGCCCTTCAGTTGGGGATCAGCCGCAATACCGTGCGCGAGGCCATGCGCGTGCTGGCGTTCAGTGGCCTGGTGGAAATTCGCCAGGGGGATGGCAGCTACCTGCGCACCGCTCAGGACCCTTTGCACGCTGTACAGGCCATGACCCAGTGCACCCCCGAGCAGGCACGGGAAACCCGCCATATTCTGGAAACCGAGGCCATTGCACTGGCAGCCCTGCGCCGTACCGACACGGATCTGCAGCGCCTGCGGGAGGCCCTGAAGGGCAGCGCCGGCCATTTCCACGGTGATGTGGACGCCTACGTCGCCTGCGACCTGGTGTTCCACCAGCGTCTGGTCGATGCGGCCCACAACCCGGCACTCAGTGAGCTGTACCGCTATTTTTCCGGTGTGGTAGCTGCGGCCTTGCAGCACAACATGGCCACGGTCCCCCGTTGCCAGGCCACGTTCGACCTGCATGGGCAAATCCTCGACGCTATCGAACAACGCGATGCCCAGCGGGCCAAGCGCCTGAGCCGTACCCTCATCGAATCCTGATACGAGAAGCCCATGTCTGATTCCACGACCCGTACCAACCCACCCGGCACGGCAGACCTCGACCCGTTGCTGATCGATGCCGAGGCCGATGACGAGCAGGTGCAGGCGCAACCGGCGGTTACGCCGCGCCCCTGGCTGCTGTTGCTCGGCCTGGTACTGGTGGCATTGAACCTGCGCCCGGCATTGTCGAGCATGGCACCCGTGTTGGGCCAGGTGTCCGACGGGCTGGGGCTCAGCGCCGCGCAGGCCGGGTTGCTGACCACCTTGCCGGTGTTGTGCCTGGGCCTGTTCGCGCCACTGGCGCCGGTACTGGCGCGTCGTCTGGGCAGCGAGCGCGTGGTGCTGGTGATTCTTGTCACCCTGGCGCTGGGCATTGTGCTGCGCAGTACGCTGGGGGTAACAGGGCTGTTCATGGGTAGCCTGGTGGCAGGGGCCAGCATCGGCATCATCGGGGTCTTGCTACCCGGTATCGTCAAACGTGACTTCCCTCAGCATGCTGGCACCCTGACGGGCGTGTACACCATGGCGCTATGCCTCGGCGCAGCCATGGCGGCCGGGGCCACGGTGCCGCTGGCCCAGTATTTCGATAACAGCTGGGCCCTGGGGCTGGGGTTCTGGATGCTGCCTGCCTTGGTGGCCATGTTGGTGTGGCTGCCCCAGGCTCGCCAAGGCCACGGCCAGCACAAGGTTGCTTACCGCGTGCGCGGCCTGTGGCGCGACCCGCTGGCCTGGCAGGTGACGTTGTACATGGGCCTGCAGTCGTCACTGGCCTATATCGTCTTTGGCTGGTTGCCGTCGATTCTGATCGGGCGTGGCCTTAGCCCCACTCAAGCGGGGCTGGTGCTGTCGGGTTCGGTGATCGTGCAACTGGCAAGCTCCCTTGCAGCCCCTTGGCTGGCCACGCGTGGCAAAGACCAGCGGCTGGCGATCGTGCTGGTCATGCTGGTGACCCTCTGCGGGTTGTTCGGTTGCCTGTATGCGCCGCTCTCCGGGCTGTGGGGCTGGGCGGTGGTGCTGGGGTTGGGGCAGGGTGGCACGTTCGCCCTGGCGCTGACCTTGATCGTGCTGCGCTCCCGGGATGCCCATGTGGCGGCGAACCTGTCGAGCATGGCTCAGGGCGTGGGTTATACCCTGGCGTCCATGGGGCCCTTCGCGGTGGGGCTGGTACATGACCTGACCGGTGGCTGGGCAGCCCTGGGCTGGGTATTTGCGATTATCGGCCTGGGGGCCATCGTGTTCGGCCTGGGGGCGGGGCGTGCCCTGCATGTCCAGGTCACCAGCGAGAAGGTCTGAAAGGCCGCTGGCGCAAGCGAGCCGGGCGGATTATCGTGCGGCTTTGCCCTTCCAGGACCTTTAGCCCATGAGCGACGCCAACCGTGAACTGATTACCCGCTTCTACCAGGCCTTCCAGCGCCTCGATGCCGAGGCCATGGCTGCCTGCTACAGCGACGATGTCGTCTTCAGTGACCCGGTGTTCGGCACCCTGCGCGGCAAGGATGCCGCAGACATGTGGCGCATGCTGACCCAGCGGGCAAAGGCGTTCTCCCTTACCTTCGACAAGGTGCGGGCGGATGAGCACGGCGGTGCGGCGCAGTGGGTGGCGACCTACACGTTTGCCCAGACCGGGCGCACGGTGGTCAACCGCATTCAGGCGCGTTTTCTGATTCGGGACGGGCTGATCTACCAGCACGACGACAGTTTCGACCTGTGGGGGTGGTCGCGCCAGGCGCTGGGCACGCCGGGTTTGCTGCTGGGCTGGACACCCTGGCTGCAGGGTAAGGTACGCCAGCAGGCCTTCAAGGGCCTGCGAGCGTTCCAGCATGCTCAAGGTAGCGCGACGGCCTGATCGCTTTCGTAGTAACTGAAGGTGGCGCGTTCAGTGCCATCTTGCGGCAGGCGGATGCGTATCACCGGTATGAAGCCGCCGTAGGTCTTGTGCCAGTCTTGCTGGTCGGTCTGAGCCTGCTGCAAGGCCCCATACTCGCCCTCGATGTGGAAAAACGACTGGATGGGCAGGGTATTGGCGCTGGCTTCTTCCCAGGCGCCCACCACCACTTCGTTCCAGGGGAACGGCATTTCCTGTGCGAACAGCTGCTGGCCGCGCAGGCTTTGGTAGAAGGCGTCGGCCCGTTCCGGCACGCGTGTGCGGCGGATGTCGAAGGCACACTGGCGTTTGTAGTCGCCGGTTTTCCTGTAGTGGGCTATCCAGTCTTCGGCGCTAACCACACCCTGCTCGTGGCAGGCGGCTTCGCGTTCAGGGGTCTGGCGGTTATCGCCGCAGCCCCGGTTGTCTCGCTCCCAGGTGTCACCGTCGGTGGGCCAGGCGCACAGCATCTCGTAGTGCAGCGAGCCCTTGGGCCGCTGCAGCAGGGGGTAGAGGGTGAAGCCGCTGCGCCCGTCGGCGGCCAGCCGGGTGACAGGCAAATCGCGACGCAGGTACGAGAAAGAAACGCCGCCCTTATCCTTGCTGTTCTGGCTATGATGCCAGGTGTGATAGTGCGGGGATGGCCGGGTGGACCTGAGCAGTACCCCCGAGCAGGCATGGGCCGGTACGGCGTTGCCTTCGCACTGTGCTGGGGTAGCGTCGTAGTTGCGCTGCATGCGCTGCGCGGTTTTCTCGCCGATGGACGCCTGGGTGGCAGAGGCTGCCGCCAGCAGTGCGACGGTCAGCCACGTACGGGTTTTACAAGCAAGCATGATGAAGCCCTCGATGTGTGGGCTCATCAAATTAATGATGGAAAGGGCAGGCGTCGTGAGTGAACAAGTGCCGGGTCAGGCAATGAAACCCTGGTATGTGTACCTGGTCAGGGCCGCAAACGGTTCGCTGTACTGCGGTATCAGCGACGACCCGCAGCGGCGCTTCGTGGCGCACCAGAACGGCAGGGGGGCGCGGTATTTCAAGACCAGCCCGGCCCAGGCGCTGGTGTATGTGGAGCAATGGCCGGACAAGGGCGAGGCCCTGCGTCAGGAGCGGCTGGTCAAACGGCTGCGCAAGTCGGCGAAGGAGGCCTTGGTGGCCTCCTATACCGCACCCGCCGCTGTGTAGGGTAGCCTGGGCCTTAGTCCTTGCGCCGCTTGAGCTGGTCGACCAAGGTAGTCGGCAGCCCTTTGATGATCAGCGTCCCCGCGGCTTCGTCATACTCCACCTTGTCACCCAGCAGATGGGCCTCGAAGCTGATCGACAACCCCTCGGCGCGCCCGGTGAAGCGGCGGAACTGGTTGAGGGTGCGTTTATCGGCAGGTATTTCCGGCGACAGGCCGTAGTCCTTGTTGCGGATATGGTCGTAGAACGCCTTGGGGCGCTCTTCGTCGATCAGGCTGGACAATTCTTCCAGGGTGACCGGTTCGCCCAGTTTGGTCTGGGTCGTGGCGTACTCCACCAGTGTCTGGGTTTTTTCCCGGGCGGACGCTTCAGGCAGGTCCTCGCTCTCCACGAAATCGCTGAAGGCCTTGAGCAGGGTGCGGGTTTCGCCCGGGCCGTCGACCCCTTCCTGGCAGCCGATGAAGTCACGGAAGTAGTCCGATACCTTCTTGCCGTTCTTGCCCTTGATGAACGAGATGTACTGTTTGGAGTTCTGGTTGTTCTTCCATTCCGACAGGTTGATGCGTGCTGCCAGGTGCAATTGGCCCAGGTCCAGGTGCCGTGATGGCGTGACGTCGAGTTCGGCGTTCACGGCCACGCCTTCGCTGTGGTGCAGCAGGGCGATGGCCAGGTACTCGGTCATGCCCTGCTGGTAGTGGGCGAACAGGATGTGCCCGCCCGTAGAGAGGTTGGACTCTTCCATCAGTTCTGGAGCCTTCTTAACAGTTACCTCACGTTTAGATCAAGAGAATCAAGTGGTTACCTAACCTAACTATGAATCGCCTTTGGTCTCGTAGACACCTCCAAGTCTCACTATGAGGCTTGGAGGTGTCTACGAGACCAGGGGCGTTGAAGAGTAGGCTAGAGATAGATAACCCTCACTCAACGAGCGCGGGCCCTAAATACCTATATTTCCGTTTGTGCAGCAGATTCATTTCATTAAGATCGTACTGGAACGTACAAAAAAACATCTTATAGATTCTGAAAATTGTACAATATGGCATTGGAGCTTTGCAGCTAACCATATCGTCTGATAAAAGCTCCCCATTTATGTAGGAGATCATATCATTCACACTAAATTCATCTGACTGCCAGCATGCGTATTCGCTATCTCCAGATGAAATCGTACCCGTCGACACGAAACGCATGAACTCGTTTGCATGAATCACTCGAACGCCATTTTTTGATAAGCCCGACAAAGCCCTGTTAGCGTTGATTACACCATAATGAACCTTAATTATCGATTTCGGCTCTACCTTCATGTTTCGCAGAAACTGATCCCGCACTAAACGATCTTCAAAGCGCTTTCTAAATTTTTCTAATTGCGAAAAGCCCTTAACAATATGGGCGTACGTATTGCGCAACTCAAAGTCATTTACTGGGTGGTACGGATTCTTACATTCAAAAAGGAATAAGTGGCCACCAAGAATTGCAGCAATATCGACCTCGTCCTCACCAAATATGAAGTCACACTCAACTCTAAAACCTTGCTCAATCAAGATGTCAGAAACGCTTTTCACCATATGGTCATGTTTGCCAAATACTGAAAAGTGCACATTCTCGCTAATTGCTAATGACCTCCAAAGATTCGAATATGCGAACACGGTTGGCATCACTAAGCAGCGATGTTCAATCGCGAGTATAGGCCTGTATTGGAGATCAATTACCTCATCGGAAATCACTCTGTCATTTGATAATCGTTCAAGTAACCCTTTGCAATCTGTCTGGTTTTTTCCAGTAATGCTCTGAAATATCTCAACAAGCTGCGCTCTGTCAAATACAGGAAGATGCGATCGCCGTCTTATTGACTCTGCATTTGGATTCCCATCGACCTTCAGTTTTTCCGATGCCTTTTTATATACAAATGCCACAAACCCAAAAAAACGTTGCAGTTTAAACAAATCAATGCAAGTGAAGTCGTTGTAAATCTTTGTCTCAAACACATTGGGATTATAGCTCTCATCCATCAGGGCCAGCATTTGCATCTGCTCTTCTCTGAATGGCGTGTTGTGACTAAAGATATTTGCCTCGTGACCATATGCGGCTAAAATTGCTTTTAGAACAATCCTTTCCTGCGGATTTTTCTTAATGGCATAGACTACGCTTTCCTCTCCTAAGCTATCGCTATCCCAAAATTCCTCAAGCAAATCATTATAACTTTTTGAGGTTGCAATTTTTGAGTAAATTCTCGCCTGCGCAAGCAATCTCAAATCAGTTTTCGTATAACCACAGCTCTTGGCAATCTCAAAGTCTTGACGATCTACTGCGATTCTTTTTCTGGTTTCATCCACCACGACCTCATAGTCAAAGAAGTCGACTTTGATTTCAGCCTCAAGATAAGTAGTTATTGCAAACGCCGTCTTAAACAGATCGTCGTATAATGTTTGGCTAGTGCTTTCATCTATGTCATTACTATCTTTAAGCTTCAAGCCGGGAGTCACCTCCCTATAAACCTGGACCAAATACGAGGCTGCCGTCAATATGCTTTCCTTGTTGTTGTTATAGAGCGTATCAACATATGGCTTTTCGAGCCTTTCATCAAAATACAAAAGCAAATCACTGTACTTCATTTCTGCGATGGTAAGCACTGTTTTCAGAAAGTAACGTCGTGCTTTAATCGCAGCTATGATTTTATTTTTGAAGTCGAGAATATCTGGAGCAACCTGCAGCAGTCCGTGAACCGACTGAACATAGTGCAATTCTTCGTCAGAGAGTGTTTGGCTATAGAATAACTCTAATAATAACTCCCTAATCAGTTTAGGGTTAAACTTTGATTTTGAAGCCCTAAAGACACCTTGCTTGCGCGCTTCTGCAAGTGGATTTTCTAACCCAGTGAAGAATAAAAATCTGAACATCCCGAAAGAAGCATCATATTTTTTATCTCCGATACTCCGTAGAAGATCAGAGGTTGCAAGTTTTATTAGCTCGTAACGTTTTTTTGTCGAGCTAGGTAGTTTATCAACTATTTTTGCGATCGCTTGATTAGCCAGATCGACGTCCACATGCTTTTTTGAAAGTATCCGTATTTCATTAGCGTATCTAGTAAGCATATTCACTCCCTAATTTAACTTGTCCATATTTTTTGCAATCGTGATACTCGATCACTGCTAACTATTTGCGCTAGAAAATCGCTGAAGCTCAGATCGTCCTTCAGCGCTTGCAGAGTCAACGTGGGGTAATGCTCGGCTGTACAACCGAGCTTAACCCCAGCAGAAAAAGAACCCCCGACTTAAGCGATGAGAGCCGGGAGAATTGAAGCTACAAAGTCAATTTTTAGGTGGGGTGGGCCGCGGCGGTGGTGGAGGCGGCTCTTTCCTCGGCTGGTGATCCTTTACATAGCGCATCGGGGGAGGAGGAGGCGGTGGTGGCTTTTGGGTCATTAATGGTTTGCTCCTGCTGATGTATGTAGAACGGAAGGAATGATAGCACTGAGACAAACAGTGCAGACGTCACATAATTCGTAAGCGAGCGGAGATAGATACCACGTTTGTCGTTGTTTTCTGCATTCACCGTGGCGCCTTCTATGAAGTAGTTTAATAGCACGGTTTTAAAATGAGCGTCGGCTTCTTCTGGAGTTTCCCAGTATTTCTCGTAGTCACTCCGTAAGCTTAGCCGGTGAGTTTCAAGGTCCATCAGTGTGGGAAGGCCTCTATCGGAGTCCCTTAATGACCATGCAGCACGGAAATACAGGGCGCCGATAAGAAGCATCAGGCATGTGCTAAGGTAGAAGATCCAGAAAAAAACACTCGCGAAACCGCCCTCAGTGGTCGGTGCTTTATTAAGCATGTAAGAAAGAAATGTGACTATTGCAACTAACATTGCTAGTGGCATGCTCAACCTAGCGTACAGCTTTTCCTTGCGATCGAGTTCTTGGTAAAAGACCTTCTCGTAAAAAGTAAATTTCTCTTTATCGTCCATTAATGACGGTCCTGATTTGGTGGCTTTGAGATGTGGTGAACACTACACAGCCAGTAAATACTAAATGCCGAAACTTATTGCTCTATATAACGAAATAGCCTAGTGCTGGCTGAGTTTTGCTCAACGAGCCAAGCTTGCGAAATTAGTAGGTGCTGCTCTCAAATTTTTTTATGAACTTAAAGCCCTGGTTAAGGCTCCGCTAACGTAGCCAAACCTGGGTGGTTTGAAAAGTCCTCCTTCGCTGTGCTCAGTAAGCTGCCAAAGCTGATATCTCTGCCCCCGCCGCCTTGCTTGAGAGTGCGAAGTGATGCATGCCACGCAGCCTGACCTGAGGGGTGAAACTGCAGGCGTGATAGGTCTCCACCGGCGCGGCTCCATACTTCTTGATCTCTAGGGCCAAATGGATAGAGCTCGATCAAGATCTTCTCTAATGCCGACCAAGAAGATTCATCTTTTATCAGTGGTGTTGCTCCAGCATTATCCGCCGACTTTTTTCCACCTCTGCTCAGTGCGATGGGGAAGTTACCTTCGACGTTGTCTGCCTTAAAAATCGGATGCTGCTCATCGGGAATTAGTTTAGGTACTTCTTCGGATACATAGTGGAATAGGTCAAAAACCTTTATGAAACCGCTTGCAGTCCTGTCGGCAGAACCGCGTAGGCCTGCTAGTAACGCTGTTGTGAACACACTGTTTCTTGCATTAAAGAATACAGACGACAATTCATCAGAGCGGCATGATGCCATTAATGCGCGCCCGCTACCTACTGCCAGCTTCGAAAATGTATTCTGGCTGTAGCCGGACTTGAGTTCGTGGCCGCTGTTATCAGTCAAATATTTTGATATCGCAGCGCCGCCCGCATGACAAGCATCGATCAAGACCAATAGTCGCTTTGCTTTTATTCGTGCAAGCGCAACCGCTAACTCGTTTGAGCTAATGGAGGTGTTTTCAATGTCAGCGAGATCGCCATCCACAGTGAGCAGCACGGTGTCCTCAATGCCCGGTTCGCCTACGATGCCACCGTGGCCGGAGAAGAACACGCAGACCGTATCATCAGGCCCGGCCCGAGTAACCAGTTCGTCTAGCCCTGCCAGTACCGCTGTCCGCGTTGCGTTTGCGTCTAGGAGGGTGACGACATTGGTAGGATGGTAACCGCAGTAGTCCGGCGATGAGAGCGTAGCGGCGACGTCATTGACATCGTTCAGAATCGCTTTAGGCAGTCTGGAAATATGCTGATAATTCGCCACACCAATAAGTAGGGCATGGCCTTGCGGGTAGCCGTTCGAGTTCATGATTCATGCCAAGGGTAGGTGAGAGGTTTAACGCCAACCAACAATGTCCGTATCGCCAATGAAGAGGCGTAGCTTCTCGTTCATGGGGAAGTCTTGGGACATAATCTTAAGAAGATCGCGGGCTGTCGGACGGCTGCCAGAGCGGACTGAATACAATGTAGTATGCCAACGCGTTGATCCATTTTGATAGTGACCGGGTAGTTCGGAGTTTTTACCTCCGGCGCGAGACCAGAGTTCTCCACTATCCGGACCGCTTGGATAGAGCTCACGGGCCTCATCTTCGAAAGCCTTCCACTTGTCGTCAACGCTGAGCTTTGTGATGCCAAGCTTCCAGCGCGTATAAAAACTAAGCAAGCCGGCGCACAACCTGAGCCCTGGCTTGATATCAGGCCGGTCGGAAATCCGATCCGAAAGATACATAGCTGCCCGTTCCCAATGTCGAGACGCGATGAGAGCTCCCAACTGCTCAGATACCCCATAAGATATTTTTTGAGCACTTTTCAAGAAGTTGTTTAGCCAGGTAATAAATCTCTCTTCGGAAAACGACTGGAGGCTACTAATGATCGCAAGACTTGTATCAAGGGGAACCGAAGACCTTTCAAGGATTGATCGCAGATTCGGGCTCGCCATGATTGCTTGTTCTAGCGGGGCTTCAGGAGTGCTCATCACATGGCCTTTCGCCGCGACTTCCAGCCAGCCGCATGCGGTTGCTTGGAGGTAATGTCCAAGCTGCAAAGGGGGCAGTTTTGACCAGAGTCGCGCCCGCTCTGGAGTGGCACAGAGGTCAGCCAAGGGTGTATTCGCCATAGCCTTGAGTAAACCGGTGTCAACAGGTAGTCCTGCGATTAGTTGAGCGAACACCGTGTCACGCGCACCAATGGCATTTTCAGGTGCGTTCCAAAGGGAGGGGGCCCTAGCAATCACCATACCCCACAACCGTTGCTCGATAATGTCATCGCAGCGGATATGAGACAGAATCTCAGGATGGAGAGTAGCCTGCTCTGAGCACAAGTCGACTACACGTGGATCCTTATGCGCGAGCGCACAATTCAATATTTCAAGCGGGCTCGCATACCGAAGGGCCGACCGCAATCCTTCACGATGGTCTAGGTCTTTATCTATCTTTAGCTGCTGGCCAGTTGCATCAATAGGGGGGAGCGTTGCCGCTAGCACTGCGCCGTATGCGGTCAACCAGTGCTTCTTCAGCAGAGGCGAGAGCAGAATGTCTGTAGATGTAACGTGGAGCTTTCTGGGGGCTTGCCCCGCAAAACGATGCTCAATTGTTGCATCAGCCGGAAAGTTTTCTAGCGCTACGACAAACGCGCTATGGTTATTCTCGGCCCATCTCCAGAGTGCTTGGAAGATGGCTTTGTTGCCCTGATGAGCTGCAGTCGAGAGGCCATTTTTCACTGCTGCGCACCAGTGCGGCAATGCAAGTTCCTTATCATCGGCCGCTGCGATTATCTGCGTCAAATCGCTATCGTCCTCACGTGCAAATGCGAGATTACTGACGAGCATTTCAACCGCCGACCACAACGGCTGCGTGTTGGCAAAGCCAGGGAGCGCCAAGTTCCTCAACAGCATCAACTGCTTGCAGCCTGCGCTTGGAATCAAGGCTGTGAAACGATCGGTCAGTCTGTTTTTGATGGTTGCACCGAATGTCGGTTGATTTGATAGTCCATCTGCTAAGCGTATCGCCCCCAGCAATTCATCGAAGTTTTCTCCGCCAGAGAGGAGAGCTTGCAGCCTTTCCAGCCGACTTAATTCTCTGAACGACTGAACTTCTAGGCCTAGCTCCTCAGCGAGGTCGAGAATTGGCTGCACATCGCGCTGGCCGCAAAGAATACCGGCGGATTCAGAGTTAGCTGACTCGTCATCAGACTTGACGATTCGGTGCTTTACCCAGCGAGATTGGAGCTGTTCTGGCGTGCATACAAGGGTCGGTCCCGGGTGCTCGACAAGGTCGCTCGGACCAAAGCTTAGTCGGAACGCGAAAGTGCGTCTTAGAGCCGGCCAGAGATTTTTCCACAAGGAATCAAGGAGTAGCTCAAATCCATCGACGCCCAGTCGAACCACTGGAGTGGGGCCTGAAGCTGAGAGAGCGTTGGCAGCACCTATCAAGTCAGCAGCGAGCACGGAGCTTCCGGCGCTCTCAAGCTCAAGTGTTAGCACCGATGTGGGGCACTCTGTAATTGAGGTTGCCAGTTGGCCAAATAGCGCGGCTAGGGTTTCCACCTTGCACATGTCGTCCAAACTGACGATTAGCGCATGAGTCAGTACCATGCCTCCGCGCGACGCGCTCGAATCTAGGAACGTGCGAGCAAGAAGGTAATAGTCGTCGACAGGAAAACCACGAACAAACGGCGACCAAGCTTGGACGCCAGGGGGCACTACATCCGGTAGGTCGAGCTTTGATGCAATCGCCGCAGCTATCGGTGCATTTGTACTTGATGTTCTAAGTCCATGACCGCGTCCAGGGATCTCGCCATAAATCGCCTGCTCAACTCGCATGGTTCTATCTCCCCTCTGCCATCAACTGTTGGATCGGGAGGGTAATATCAGTGTTCTTCACACCATTAGGTAGCACTACATAACCGAATTCTTCGGGGCCACGGATTGCATAATCTGGGTCCGCATCTGTCTTGCTGAGCGCTCGCTCCAGCGCGGACAGCCCAAAAACAGTAGGTGAGGCCCAATTGCTGCGCACGAACGACCACAGCATCGGCAGTCGTGAAGCTAAGAGATCACTCGGTATCTCTGTCGTATCAAGCTCATCCCAGCAGCTCAGCAAGATGGTTAGGCGCGGTCTACAAAGAGGCCGATCTAAATTGAACTGCGCCAAGTAGAGCAACATTTGAAGAAGCTCTATCGTCCTGGCTTGATCTGAGAGCTCGTGTGCTGCTGCTTCACCCTGTGGTTCAACAGTCGCGAATGACTGCAGCGGTCGCGAGAACAAGTCCTCTTCGGAGCGAAGAGAGTGCAGTCGAATTAGCACTACCCAGTCCGTGGCCTCTACCACTCGCTCGCGCCAGGCGTCCGGAATTCGGCGTTGTGTGACGAGACTGCGAATCTGCTCGCCGCCATAATCTGGCCAAACCAGCTCCGCACGCCGACCGGTTTGGTCCGTAATGGGCCAGACACTTTCGACGTAGATGTTAGCCGGTGTGTGGTCGGTAGCCTTCCCCTCAGTCAGACAACTGAGAGCCGTAGTGAATGCCTCAAGGTTCGTCGGAGCGCGTGTCATTTCAAGCTCGCAAGACTTCACCATGAGCCGCTTCAAAAACTGAGCCCCGTAGTGAGTCTTACCGACATTCGACTCGCCGACTAACAAGATGGTGTGTTGTGCGGCCACCAGCTATCTCCTACCAAACCTAAAAAGCGGATCGTGACCACCGACTTCTGTCATGGGTAACTCAAGCCCTGCACGCTTGGTGCAGATAATCCAGTCGAATACCTTCCGGAAGCCCTCTGCAGCGTCTACCTGGGCACTAGCTGATACACTGACTGTGAACTCTGGGACGCTAGATGAGTGTGACGCCACGGCCTTTCTAATCTGCGCTTCCATAGCCTCTGCCACATCGACATCTCCTTTCGTCCAGACGAGTGCCAAGCGTCTACCGCGAGATTCAGCTATTGCACGCTGGGCAAGAAGCTGAAAGTCGTTTCTAGCGGTCCCCATTTTCGATCCAGAAAGAGCCTGACGGTCAGCAATCAGTAGCGTGACGTCTGCGTGTCGAGCAATCCAGCGGGCTCCTTCAGCGTCTGCAGCCTGTTCGTTAATCGCCCATTTCTGAAACCACTCTCCAGGCGCATCGGCAAAAAGAAGATCGCGTAGCGAACCGTCTTCACGGCGGAAGCCAAGATGAAGCATGCCGGGTGCCCGAGCAGCTCCGCTAGGTGTATGGGGCGGAAAGCTTGGGGGGTGTCCCGGCTTCCAGCGCAGGTACGTCGCTACCGCTTCCCATCCCGCCAGCGTGTAAGAGTTGCTAAACACATTGGTCTCAGTAGTCAATGCACCTTGTCCCAGCAGCAGATAGAACGCCCCGAGAAGCGTCGTCTTACCTGCGCTTTCAGGCCCTACGATGCCGACAGTGATGGGTTTGATCCTACCGCTGACAAAGTTGAGGTCAGACTCACCCATCGCTAGACCGCTCCATGGGAGGAGCAATTGTTCGAAATCAGCCGCAGCAGTTATTCCACTGTCGCATCCACGCTTCCACTCCGGGCATAGGTCGTGCCGCATGTGGCCCAGCGTGCAGGTCGTGTTGTCATCAGCGAAACAGTGAGGGTGTGGGCATCTGTCCATGGGCGTCTTAGTTCTTCTTGGGCCGTTTGGTTTGGCTTTCACTGATGGCGCGTGCGCTCTGAAGCTCACGGAACAGGTATGTTCCCCATTCTGATGGGCTCATTTGGGTGGAAGCGTCAACTCCACTGAGGGTTCGCAAAGTTGCGGCATCGATTGCGCCATTTGTGAAATGTCCAATCACCGACAGCAGCGGACCTCTCCCTGCTGGCTGTGAAGTGTACTTAGCCGCCAGTAAGCGGAAAGGCTGCATGAATCCGATAGTCCTAGCGTCATCTACTAGACTGCCGATGTCACGCTCGCCGTTGTTATGCTCGTCATTGACGATCGGAAGGCAGCGAATCGCCTCACGAAGGAATGCCGAGACGCTCGCTGGAGAATAGGTTGGCACCTGCTCATGTAGATCAAGCGCCATCAACGCAGAGGCCTCGAAAGGTGGCAGGTCAAGGTAGCTCGCGTGGGCGCTTGGGGAATACAGTGCCTCCTTCCACCAAAGCAGGTTGGTACGACGCTGCAGACCGGCCGTCGCACCGCTGAAACTGGAAAGAGCCTTGTCAACATGAGCCGTGACCGCCTTCGCCAGCGCAGATAGCGGACCAGACAAATCGACCGGCATGGGCGAAAGCTGCTCGGCCATTTCATCCAACACTTTTGCGATGGCGACGCTCATCCGAGGCGCAAATTCAGCAGCCCACTGCTGAGGGTAGTTCGGCCCATGCTGAATTGGGTTTTTAGGTGCCCACGGCGACGAGGCCGAATGGATTTCCTCTCCTAGCGCAACCTGATCAACGGTGGGAGTGTTGTGATCTGTAGTCACAGGAGCAGGCGGCGTATACTGCAACGGATCTATCGTAATCATCTCCGGCGTTGCCCACTCGGCCTCGGCACGGGCATCGACTTTTTTCTCGATTTCACTGACAGCTTCGTGCCAAATCTCAGCTTCATCGGAGGTTTCGGCATGAGACAACGCGTTGCGAGCAGTATTCACGAAGGCAACGGCAGTCGCATCATCTGCGCGAGCTGCTTGCATGATCGCGTCCAGAAGGACGGCACGTAAAACACCCACGGGACGCGCGGAAAACGCGTTTGCAACGGTCTCCCATTGCTTACGGAGGGACGTCATCGCCTCTTCTATGGTCGGATCGGTGCTCGCGATATTGGGGTCGGCCGCCACCATTGTGTAGCTAATAATCTTTGGTGGCGCTTTTCGAATGCTGGCGGCCAGGTCTTTGGCAGTGGATCGAAGCTTTTCGAGTTTGGTGTCATCTCCCTTTAGGTCGATAGCGCCAATTTCCAGAAATCTCATTAAAAATTCTTGTTCCATTCCTTGGTCTCCCGGCCTTCGTCAAAATGTGAAGCAAACTGGTCCCGAATCTGACTGTCGATGATACCACTTGAATGGTGGCGATATAGCGGCAACCCCACGCCATTAGCATGCCCATTTTCGGTGTCGCCCGTTTGGTGGTACCTGGCAACGAGCTTGCTGATGCCGATGGTGATGTTTATTGGTGCCTTCGTATTCGGTATGACGACGCCGGCATTCAGGCAGCAGATGAGGCGTAATCGCGCACCGCTATTTGTTGGAATCTCTTCGTACCCAGCTCAGCCTGGCTCCGGCGCCAGTGGCTGCATGCATCGTGCGTGATCAGGGGGATTTATACCGCAGTGATCCTTCTGGCGTTTTCAGAAGTGGTCAACTGTAGGCTTTCGAAATAGCTGCGAAACCATTAGGCTAGAGGCCGCTAAGCACCATTCATGATTGCACAAATAGCTGCGAAAAATTTCCGAATTGGATGCGACAGAATTGAAAATTACTCGAAATAGCTGCGACAAGCCTCAGCAGGTTCGTCCGATCAAGCCGACACGTCGCAGCGTCTCTGGATTTCTACCCTTCCGAGGCGCAGGTGGCATCCCTTTCGAATCGTTGCTCGAGCGCGATTTTCTCAAGCGAATGAGGTTCTCGCACAGGGTCGAGTCAGTGATCGCTCAGCCTGTTCAGGTGGACTTCATTGACTCGCTCGGGCGCGCTCAGACCTATACCCCCGATTTCCTTGTCCATCACCGCCAGCCCGAAGGCGTCGACTACATGGACTACTTCAAGCCGATGCTGGTGGAAGTCAAACCTGCCTATGAGTGGCGCAAAAACTGGCGCACCTGGCTCGGTAAATGGAAGGCTGCACGGCGGTACGCGCGACAAGAAGGCTGGACCTTCAGCATTTACGACGAGTCGCGTATCCGTGGGTTGCCGCTCGACAACATTACCTTTCTAGAGCGGTTCGAGCGCTTGGACTTCGATCGGGAAGAGATCGAAATGGTCCTCAAAACGCTCCGCGAAATGGAGTTTGCGCCTGTACATTATTTGCTGGCGCGCCATTTCAGGGGTGTGTACCGCGACAGCGGTGTAGCACTGCTATGGCACCTGATCGCCACAGGTCGGGTGGAGTGCGACATCACCGAGCCGTTGAACGAATACCTTGAGCTTTGGGTGGCCACGCCATGAACATTTACGAGATCGACACGGACAAGCACCTCGAGCCGTTCGAGCCATCCAGAGAGCGGGTGCGCGTCGAGGTCGGCGAGATGGTTCGGTGCGATAAGCAGTATTACCGCATCGTCCAGCTACTCGACTTTCAGAATGTCGTCGGTGTTGAGGTCGAAGCTGGCCGAAGCGTATCGCTTCGAATTTCTGAGTTGCAGCCTGTTGAACAAGAGCGAGTTGATGGTCTGTACGTCAACTATGACATTTCGACGATCAGCTCCGATGAGTGGGCAATTGCCCAGCAGCGTTTCTCGGCGATCAAGCCACTTCTGCGCGACTCTGCGTTACCAAGAAACAGCGTAGAGGACCGAGCCAAGGAAGTTGGCGTCGACACTGCAACTCTGTATCGTTGGCTGGATCGGTATCAAAGCTGGAACGAGGTACTGGCGCTTGTCCCTCGCAAGCGCGGATGGCAATCAGGGAATAGCCGGCTGAGCGCCCAGGCTGACAAGCTCATCGATCAAGTGATCGATCAGCACTACCTGACCATCCAGCGTAGGTCGGTCCAGTCGACTATCAAAGAAATCGAATCCCAGGCCAAAGCGCTCGGTATTACCCCACCCAGTGCATCGGCAATCAGGGCCCGGATCAAGCGCATCCCCGAGAAGATCGTTCTGCGCAGGCGTGGTTACGCTGATCAGGCTCGCAACCGGCACACCCCTTCCGTTGGCAAATTCCCTGGCGCTGACTATCCGTTGGCGGTTGTGCAGATTGACCACACGCCAATTGACCTAATCATCGTGGATGACCGGCATCGCAAGCCCATAGGGCGTCTGTGGCTGAGCCTGGCGATCGACGTGCACTCTCGGATGATTACCGGTTACTACCTGGCGCTCGAAGATCCTTCTGAGATTTCCGTCGGCATGTGTTTAGCGCATTCGATATTACCAAAGGAAGCTTGGCTGAACCTGCACAACGTCCAGGGCGAGTGGCCGGTCTGGGGCTTTCCTCGGGTGGTGCACACCGATAATGGTCCTGACTTCCAAGCCGAAAACTTCCGTCGTTCGTGTGCGAACTACAACATCGAAAACCAGTTCAGGCCAGTGAAACGACCCAAGTACGGCGGCCACATTGAACGCCTTCTTGGCACGTTCATGCGGGCGCTGCATGAACTGCCCGGCACCACGCACAGCAATGTTCCTGATCGAGACGGCTACGACTCAGACAAACATGCAGCGCTCACGATGGGTGAATTCGAGGAGTGGCTGGTAAAAACGATCATCCTCTATCACAACGACATTCACTCCGCGATCTACATGAGCCCCGCGCGCAAATGGCACCTCGGCTTCTTCGGTAGCCGTGGAGTCGATGCGTTGGTAAGCATTCCTCCACGACCAGCTGATCAACTGACTGTACAGTTGGACTTCATGCCCTCCTACCGCCGGACGGTCCAGCACTATGGCGTTCAGTTGGACGTTTACTACTACTCGGAAGCTTTGCGTCACTGGATCGGGACCACAGACCCTGAAACCGGCCAGGCTCGTAAATTCGTTTTCAGACGAGACCCTCGCGACATCAGCGTAATATGGTTCTACGACCCTGTACTCAAGCAATACTTCCGGGTCCCGGTGGCCAACCAGGCCTTCCCAGCTGCAACGCTGTGGGAGTTCCGTGCTGCGAAGAAGCAGGCGGTCGATGAAGGGCGTCAGCACGTCGACGAGGCGCTGATTGGCAGGCTGATCCTGGAGCGCCGCCAGATCGTAGACGCCGCCTCTGCTAGCACTAAGAAGGCACGGCGAGATGCGCAGAAACACAAGGTGCACAGCAAAAACACCACGCCGGCACGGCCTGTTAAAGCACCAGTGGAAGCGGTACCTTTTATTCCTACAGGCGAAGGACTGCTGCTCGACGACGTTGACCTGATCGGTGATATCCAATGACAGAGTACGCACACCTGCACGCCGACTTCAGGCCTGTCCTGCAGCTCTCCGCTCGCGAGCGTATTCGCTTTTTGGGTGAGCCCCGCTGGATTGGCTACCAGGCGGCCCATCACATCTTGGACAGCCTGGAGTGCCTGCTCGAGGCCCCTAAGCGCCCGCGGATGCCGAACCTGCTTGTTGTCGGTGATTCGAACAACGGCAAGACCACCATTGTTCGGCATTTCGAGAATACGCATGGGAAAGGGTATGTCGACGAGAACGCCGAACCTGTGCGACCGGTCATCCTGGCCGAAGCACCGTCGTCTGCAGATGAAAAGGAGCTCTACGTCGCCATCTTGGATCAGATGTGGATGCCTTACAAAACCACGGATTCCAAGCTGACGTTGAGGTTTCAGGTCATTCACGCGTTGCGCGAGCTCAAGGTGAAAATGCTGATCATCGACGAGCTGCATTCGATGCTCACGGGGTCAGCCATGAAACAGCGCGAGGTAATGAATGCCCTCAAGTTGCTGTGCAACACGTTGGCAATTCCCATCGTCGGTGTGGGGACGACCGAAGCAGTGCAGATCCTGCACTTGGATCCTCAACACGCCAGTCGTTTTGAAGTGATCAAGCTGGAGACCTGGAAGCTTAACGCGGACTTCCAGCGTCTGCTGAAGGCCTTCGAAGCGGTGCTACCACTCAAGCTACCCTCGGAGCTCTACAAGCCTGAGCTGGCTCAGCTGATCCATTCCATTTCAGGCGGCAACACCGGCGATTTGCACGGCCTGTTGATTGAATGTGCCAAGGAAGCCATCAACTCTGGGAAGGAATGCATTGATCGACAGCTCATCGAGAGTAAGTCGTGGAAGCGTCCTACACGTGGCATCCGGGAGCGCATTGCATAACGCCTCGATGGCCCCTCACCCCGTCGATCTTTCCTGATGAGCTGTTCTCATCCTGGTTGGTGAGAACAGCGCATGCCCATGGCTGCGAGCCGCGTACGTTGACCAGTGTCGTTTGGCCGGGCACTCACGCATGGGCTTTCGATCTTGATCGACTGCATCCCTGGGCGAATAACGAGGTCTTGGCGGCCATGACTGGTCTCCGCGTACAGGACCTTCTGGCTAGTACACTCTTGCCGATCATCCGACTGTTGCATCCAAACCCTGTAGTACTTCGATCGTCGCAGCTACCTTGGATCCTGCCCTTGGGGTGTCGTAATCGGTCGCATGCAGGCGGGCTGTTGTGCTGCCCTGTCTGCATCATGGACCCACAACCTTACTTTAGGCAGCAATACCGGCTGGCTTGGCACACCGCCTGCCCTCGGCACCGCGCCTTGCTGATTGATCGTTGCCCATGCTGCTATTCGGCGTTGCAGCCAGGCCGAATAGCCGCTGAACATCCTTTATCAAATTGTCACCACTGCGGCTGCTCATTGGGTAGTTCGAGTTCCGAAGCAGCGATCGAATCTGCACTGGCATTCCAGACGTTCGTCGATACGGCAAGCCATTCGACTGCGGCTTATGGCGGGGTGTCGTTGAGCTTCTCAGAGTGGATGAGCATTGCGCGGGTTATGATCAGCTTCCTCAAAAAGGCGACGCGGCATCCGACGGTTACAGCGCTGCGCTTCTGCAAGGCCATTGGGGTGGATACGTCCCAGCTGAAATCGTCATCGCTGGGGTTGCCATTCGAGTATGCGACGCCTGCTGAGCGCGCTGGGCTGCTGGGCCAGGCTTGGGTGATAATGCAGGCGGGGCCTGAGCGGTTTATGGAGCTTGCGGCTGATGCTGAGCTTCCTGTAACTGCCTTCCCACTGCCGGCGTTAGGTGTACCCGAGATTTTCAAGCAGATGGCGACGGCTTTCAGCCAGCATCCCCCGCACAAGCGTGGCCGGTCAGGCCCAAGCCACACCCGCGCGCCCCTTGAGGTGTGGCATATGTGGAATCGATTGCAGAGAAGGATGCGTAGACATGACATCTCATGACACATCCCACCACCTGGCCTGCGATGGGTGCGGACGTGAGATGGCTAAGGCCAAAAGGGTTCATGCGGGCAAGCGGTACTGTGGGACGTGCTATCCAAGACTCTTCAAGCGGCGCATGTGCTTTGGATGTGGTGATTTCGCTCGGCTCCCCGTCCATGACCCGGCAGCTCGCTGCCTTCCTTGCGAGCGGTCTGGTCCCTGCATCAGGTGCGGGAAAGCCGAATTTGACACAGGGCTGCGCACGGAGCATGGGCCAGTCTGCAAACCTTGCACGCCCCATTTCCGTATCGCCGAGCACTGCGAGGTCTGCGGCAAACTCTCTCAGCGGCTTGCCCGAAGCAGAGCAACGGGGTTACGCCAATGCCCGGTATGCAGCGGTCCCGAAAGGGCGACGTGTCCAAGCTGTAGACGCCACCGTGTGCTGATCACCGGTGAGGATGGTGTTGGACGCTGCGAGCCCTGCACCTCCAAACCTGACCATCCTTGTGCGTCCTGCGGCACCCTTGTACCTGCCGGCCGCGGCCGAGAATGCGAAGAGTGCGGGTGGAAGAACCTTTTGCAGCGGCGTTTGAACATCAACAGCAAAGGCTTTACTACCGACCGCATCACCGCGCTTTACATCCAGTTCTGTGAGTGGCTGCTCGATAGGTCTGGTGCGCACAAAGCTGCGCTGAGCATCAATGGCCACTATCACTTTTTCCAGGCGCTGGATGCCACCTGGGGCGAAGTACCTTCTTACGAGCAACTGCTCCAGCATTTTGCTGCTCAAGGGCTGCGCAAAGCCGAAACCCCCATGCGCTTCTTGACTGAAACCGGCGTGGTAACCGTCAGCACCCAGCTTCGAGACCAGGAGACTGAGCGGCGTCGGCTCGAGGCCATCCTCGCAGAGCCAGCGGACAGTTGGTCGGCTCAGCTGCTGGGCGAGTATGTCGCTACCTTGAGTGCAAAAAATGAGCGAGGGGGCATCGACTTGCGATCAATCAGGTTGGCAGCGCGTCCGGCCGCGAACCTGCTCAAGAGTGCGCAGGTGAAGCCAGGCGCATTTCCTACTCAGAAGAACCTCGAGTCGTTCTGGAGAGGATCGCCTGGTCAAGTAGCTGCGGTTACCGGGTTCATCGGCCATCTGAATAGGCGACACGGTCTTGAGCTGCAGGTGAAACCGGACGTGAGATGGTTGGCCAATGCTCGACGGCAGAAGGCTGAACGGGACCTGGTGGCAATGCTGGATGAGACCGCTGATGAGAGTTTCGAGGCTCGCTGGATCGTGAAGGGGCTCGCCTACTTCCACGATTTGCCGAGGGTGAGCCGTAAAAGCCTCGTTTTCGAGCCCCAGGAATATCAGGGTGTCGAGGGCTACCAGGTCATTCACGAGGACAAGCCCCTATGGGTGCCCTCAGCGAGCAGCTATCAGCGCGGCGATCGTCCAGCTTAAGTCACTGCAACGCAACGCCGACGTCCGCGAAGGCGTTGATTAACCGACTGCGGTAGAGCACCTTCGTATCTTTCTGATGATGCTTGAAGATTTTTGTGCCGGGCGGGAAAAACGACTCCATCTTCTTGAACTGTCCAGCGACCCTACGCACCCGTGAGCATAGCTGTTGGATGAATTCGTCGAACTCTTCCACTGTCGATATGTGTGATCTCATGAGAACGCCTCGGTATTCTGGTTTCTCAGGCTTGATCGGCTGAATCTCGAAGCAAAAGTAGTTTTGCCCATCCACTTCAATTCGCAGCACCAACAGGCCTCGGAGCTCGCCCGTCTTCTTATCCAGGTATACCCAGTTAGCAGCTGATACATCCCTAGGGTCCCAGTCAGCTGCCGGTTGAAGCCGGATCGCCCGCAGGGGGCCTTGGTCTCGAAACTTTGGAGGGGTGTACCAGTTCACCTTGGTCACGCGACCTGGGTTATCCGCCATGATCGATCTGAAGGCGTTCCAAATGTCATAGAGGAAACCCTGCGTTTCCAGTTCTGCTTCGGCCCCATGCTCAGCCTTACCAACGTTCTTGCCAGCACCCGTCCCGTCACCTGAAGAGAGTGAGTCCGCGTTAGGCGGATGAGGCCCCAGACGACCACGATCGGTCTTGATGACTTCCTTCTTTTTTATGATCGTGCGTTTTGTACCGAGCACTTTGAAGGGCGGTGGTTTGACGATAATGGTCTCTGAGTGGCCATCCGGTGCCAGGTGGGAGTGCTCGTTGAGGAACTCTTCTGCCTCTGCTGTGCGCACTGGCCTTGGCAAAACGTACTGCCCGCCGTCTTTACCCTCGCTGCTATCGGTCTTTTTTGTCACCCATTCGATCTCTCCACCATCTGGTTGGCTTGATCCGATGAGGTTCAGGCACAAGAAGGTGTTGCCACCATTGATCCACCGCCCGCGGCATCGCAGTGTTCCCTTCCCTTTGAACCAGGGCGATGCCTCCAAAAAGATCTGGGATGAGGGTCCTTGAGAGATGAATTGGGAGTTGATTTGCCTGATGCGGTGGGCTGCATATTTGTCATACAGCAGGTGCGCGAGAAAGACAGCATCGTAGAGACGCATCTTCCGAGAGGGCTTGACCAACCAGCTATAAGCGTCGGGGTTGGGGTCATCAAAGAAAACCGACATGGCGTCGGACCACCGTAATGTGGCTAGGGCCCGGCAAACCTCCATGTTCCTGGCGTAGGCGCGGATGAAGTACTCCGTGCACGGGATGAGCAGATTCTTTCCTTTTTGTGGAAGCTTGAAACTGAGCAGTCGAGTGCGATCCAGCTGGTATTGCAGCGGATATTCATCGTGATGAAAAACTTGAGCGTTGGTCTGCTGGACCAGTTCTGCTCTGGACGTCACTGACCAACCGTCTTGGTCGAAGTCGACGTCGAAGTCTTCCGGCTCCGAGGCCAGGGTTGTATCGCAGACGCATAGGCCGTCGCGCCAGATGGTGCCTTTACGATAGTGCGGCAAGCTGCTGAGGGGCACGATGGCCGAGGTGCGTGGGCCTGGTTCATCGTTGAATAGCTGTCTGAAATGAACTTTGACCAAGGGTACCGACCGCAGCCTCGGGTTCTGCCGGACAGGCCCGTACCACCAGACAAGCTGGTCGCCCTGCAGCATCTTGACCTGGCTATCGATGTGCCTGAGGTTCGGCCGGTAGTATGAGAGATCGATGCGTTGAAGCCGTTCAGCCAAACCTAAACTCCCCATCATTGTAGATCGCCATCAGCTGGAGTCTACCCATTTGCATTGCCGTGCGCGACGCAAAAATGGCGCCTGTTTCGTGACGGATCTGCTCAAGCGAACCGCTCTACTTCACCGATTGGGGGTAAACTGCTGACAGCAGAGGAGAACAGCATGATCACTGGTGAACGTCTTACTGAGCAGCAGGCCACCACTGGCTTGAAGGTGGCACTGCAGATCATCGGTGGCTGGGAAGCCACGCAAAGCCAGGCGTGCCGGATTCTAAGGATTTCGCCCTCGACCTACCGTCGGGCTTCGCGCGGCATTGCCACAGGGCAGCGGCTTGATCAGGATCAGCAGCAACGTATTGGGCTGGTGTTGGGCATCCACGCTTCGCTGCGCACAGTCTTTTCCAACCAGGAAAATGTGAAGGGCTTCCCTGGTTTCAAAAACGATAACCCGTTTTTTGCCGGTCGCTCGCCGCTGGAGATCATGGCTCAAGGTGACATGATTTCTCTCTACGAGACCTACAAGCGGATCGAGCACCTGAAGTTAGCCAGCTGAGAACGGTTCTTTTGCTGGCTTGGCCTGGTCTTCGACATCCATCGATTCCTCACGATAGAGCACCCGCGGCGTAAGCTTGTGCATCACCACTTCGATCAGCGATATGGCGTGGGCCTGTACTTGTGCGGCAGGCCAGTGAAGGGGTTGCCCAGGTAGGCATTCTGGTCTCGGCAGTCGGCCCCACTTGTCATCGTCAGGCGTTTCATAGCCGGCGTTCTGCGCGCGCTGCAGCCAGTAACCCTCATAGTGGGTTGCATTGCTCTGCGTCCCCTCAGCCCGTGTCAGCACCGTTGCTTGGATATCGACTTGCTCCCGCGCCGCCCAGCGAAACAGCGCATAGGAACAACATCCTTCACGTTGGCGGTGCAGATGCTCAAAGAAACGCTTGCGTAGATCGGCTGCCTGGCCCACGTAACAGGCCTTACGCGTGCCGTCTTTGCTCTGGGCAACGAGCGCATAAATCCAATAGCCAGTTGTAACCTTTCGCTCGCGTCGGCCTTTTGCTCTCGGAGCTTTCGGTGGACGGTCGTTAAATTGAAAGTGGACACGTAAGCGCTTTCCGCTCTCGAGCTTGAAACCTGCGTAATCGTCTCCGTTTCGTGTAACGGACAAACCATGTCGGGTTGCGACGGTCATCAGTTGCTCACGGTTCTGGATCGTTCCAGCGTCAATGGCAGCTTGTATGAAGCGCTTGAGCTCGTAGGCTTGTTCGATTGCCTCTCGGTTCATCTCTGCACCTGTTTCGCTTTGCATTAGCGTTGTCGAAAGCGTACGAGGTGCTTAATAAGTGACGCAAATGCTTTTGCCGATGACATTCCACCAAGTCGAAAGCGACGGTCAGACGAAACGAGTCCCACGCTGACCACTGCTGGTTCCGAATGTCCTAGATGCTCCCAGCGACCTCTCACTGGGAGCTGGTTAGGTTAGCGGGCGATGCAGTAAGTCAGCACATAAGTCGTGAACGTGCGGGAGCAGCCGAGCGGGAACGGGCGCTGCAGTGGCTTACCTTTGCCCTTGGCACGCTTGGGCTTAATTGCGGATTTACGTTTGGCGGGGGCTTTAGGCTTGCGCTTGGTTGCAGCCTTGATGTCGCGTTTTTTCATCGATTTCATTTGGTGCGTCTCCGTAATTAGAAAGTTTCGCGAGGCCCAAACCGCAGGCCTCATCGCTAAATTAGGATCCGCAAGAAAAACCGTTCGCCATGGCTGCCACCCCCGTAATCCGGGCATTTGACCAGCGGTCATTGACATCATCGTCAATTCTGACGATGCTTAGCCAATGAGATATTCAGGCGGAAAAGGCAAGTGCTATCAGCGCTTGATCAACCTGATGCCACCGCATCAGACCTACATCGAATCCCACCTCGGCGGTGGCGCCGTCATGCGCAACAAAAAAACTGCGCAGCGAAGCATTGGGTTGGATCTCGACGAGCGCGTCATTGACCGGTGGCGAATCGAGCAGCCAGACGCGTGTGAACTGCATCAGGTTGATGCCGTGGCGTTCCTTGAGTCGTTTCCCTTTGCCGGCGATGAACTGGTGTACGTCGACCCACCCTATGTGCCGGAGACACGCCGCCGCTCTAGGGTGTACCGCTGCGACTACACCGACGACGATCACCTGCGGTTGCTGCGCTGCCTGATGTCGCTGCCATGCAACGTGATGTTGTCCGGCTACGACAACGAGCTCTACAACCGCGAGCTCGCTGGGTGGCGCAAGGTCAGCTTCCCTGCGAAAACACACGTTGATGTCCGCGAAGAAGTGGTCTGGATGAACTTCGAGGCCCCAAGCCGATTGCACGACGCGCGCTACCGCGGCGAGACGTTCCGAGATCGACAAACCATCCAGCGTCGCCAGGCACGCCTACGCTCTCGTATTGAGGGTATGGATCCGCTTGAGCGAGATGAGCTCCTGCAATGGATGCAGGAACACTACGGCACTGCCGAGGAGGCCGCCTGATGCAATTAGGCGCAATTTTCATCGACCAGCTCGTCTTCAACGTCGAGCTGCCTAAACCCAATGATGAAGTCATTCCAGGTGTGCCATGGGGAGCGGTGGAAGCATTCCCTACGCCGGCCTACTGGGCCTACCAGGTTTATGCCCGCCGGCTCACCGGGGAGCGCATCAATTACAAGCTCGGCTCAACCCTGAAAGAAGAAGTTGGAGCCTGCCTGTTGGGCGGCCATGGCATCCCATCCACGATTGGGCTTGCGGCCTACCATCATGTAAAAGCCCATGGCGCTTTTGGTGACGAGCCACCCTCCGAGGATCAGCTGCTGGAATGGTTGCGTGAACCCATGGCCTTGGATGGGCGCCTGGTGCGGTACCGTTTTGCCAAACAGAAAGCTCGCTATCTGGCCGCCGCCCTGCAGAAGCTGGCTGCCGAAGAGGCGCCGACCCAGTCTGGCAGGGCTCTTCGTGATTGGCTGTTGGACGTACCGGGTATTGGGTATAAGACCGCTTCCTGGGTCGCCCGCAACTGGTTGGACGCCGATGACGTGGCGATCCTTGACATTCACATCCTGCGGGCCGGCCTGCTGGGCAAGTTTTTCGAAAGCCACCTGACCGTTGAGCGCCACTATCTTCAGCTGGAAGAGCAATTCATACACTTCAGCAAAGGGCTCGGAGTGCGTGCTTCTGAGCTAGACGCGCTCATCTGGCTGGAAATGATGTCCTCGCCGGCTACGGTCCATTCGATCATGGGTATGGGACAGGCTCCGGCTGCTTCAGCGCGGCGCCCCAAGAAGGCCAAGCCCGACACCAACCAGCTGTCCTTGATCGGCTAGAGTACTGGCCCATGGCTCGCCGGTGATACCCAACGGGCAGAAGCTGAGCCCCTGGGCATGCGCGGTAAGCGCGATGACGGCCAGCAGTGCGCCGGCATCGCGCCAGATCAGGCTGCAGCCATCTTGGTATTTCGCAAGCGTCTTGCCTGGCTCGGCCACAAACAGAATGTGTACTGCGTTGTTGCCCTCCAAGACTTCGGCACATTTGAGCAGCAACACATCCAGTCGGGCAGCCGCTCCGCAGATTTCGACCAGGTAGTGCCCTTGAGGCTGATACAGCCACCACCGAGGATCGTCGGGCAGGTGCAGCAGCAGATGGATGGGATGAATCGCGCCGGCTGACGGCGCTGCTCGATGCTCAAGGTCGAAGCTGTGGTCTGAAGGCCAAGCTTCCCTACTGCTGCAGGCTTGTCTTAGCAGCCTACCCAGTTGCTCGTCATCGATCTTCCGAAACTCACGCCCAGTCCGCCGGCTGATGATCACCTGCTCGAATGCGTGGTCGTGCTGCGCTGACCCGCTAGGGAGTCGCTTGATCTGTCCTGTTGGCCAGCGCACCAGTTCGTATGGCTCGATGGTGTCCTTGGGTGCCGGATTACCCAGGTCGATCCAGGTCATAGCCAACCTCGTCGAAGACGTGGAAGAACTTGTTGCAGCCGCGGCAATCGCCACATGGCACGTTGGCCTTGTGGCAGCTGTGCGCCCAGGCCAATGATCCGGCAGGTATGCCAGATGCTCGCACCAGTTCGGCTGTCGACAGTTCGATGGCCGGCGCTTCGACCACCATGCCGCCTTCCTGGAGCGATAGCAGGTGACTGATGGCTTGCATGAACTCTGGAGAGCCGTCGCGATGGAAACCGTCGGATTTCACGGTACCCAGCCATAGGTGGGTCACACCCAGCGAGATCGCCTTCATGGCCGCCAGGGTGACCAGCATCTGGTTACGGTACGGCCACCAGTCGGAGGCCTGTGCCAGATGGTCGGCCTCACTGCCAGCCATGTCGCCCGAACCCAGATGCCGGCAGTCGATTTCGACGACGTGGTGAGGAATGTTCAACTGCTTGCAGATGGCGCGCGATGCCGCTATCTCAGCTTCGGCTGCGAGCTGGCCGTAGTTCAACGTGATGGCTACGGAGGGCCGTTTCCACCAGGCGATCGACACCGAGTCCATACCCCCGGAAAGCAACAATGCCGTTTTCATAGCGTGCAGGCTTCCCAAACAGTTTGGTAGATAGCGCTGACGTAGTCGGCAGTAATCCGGCACCCAGAGCCTTCCATCATTTTCTTGTCCTGGACAGACTCGTTCTCGGCGTAAAAGACGACGGGTTTGTTGATCGCTCGTGCGTAACCGACTTCGTAAATGGTGCCGGAGTCCAGGTCATCACCGATGGCAAACAGCAGGTCGCATTCGTGGATCGCGTCGAGGTCTTTCTGCACCACGTCCTCGGCATAGCCGACGCCGATATCGTGGTAAGGGGAAAGAACTTGCAGCCCGAGTGCGGTCAGGTTTTTGCGCGCTTCGTTGACCATCCAGAGCTGGGCCAGCGAGAAGAATGGGCCAGCAAGATAGACCTTGGGCACAAAGCCCTTGCGATAGCGCTCGGCCGGCACCAATGGCTGCACCTGGTACTGTGCAAGCTGTTGGGGGCTTGGGTAGCCTTGGGTGTCGCAGTAATAGGCGGTTGCTTTGGACGCGTGAAGCGCAGCGTCACGAGCGGACATACCTTGCTCCATCCAGGCCAGGGCGAAATGTGCAGCGAAAGTGTCGCCTGAGCCGATCTTCCAGACGCGGTCCGTTCGGAACACCGGTACGTGGCTGATGAGGCCATTGTCGTAAACCAGGGCGCCCAGAGGGCCCATTTTCAGCACAACGACTTCGGCCTGTTGCTGATCGGCTACGGTTGCGATCAGCGCTTCGGGCGCCAGGGTGTGGTTGCTCACAAACAAAGCGGCTTCGTGACGGTTGAGCACGAGTGCCAAATGCTTGGCCTCGGAGCCGTTGGCGGAAAATGGCTCAGGAGCGTCTGCGCTTTGGGGGTCAAACACGGCATAGGATGCATCTACTACCGCCGAGCCCTCGATCATGCCAAAGCGGAGTACTTTTTCAGCCGTAGCATTCAGGTAATGGGCGCTGCCTCCAGGGCTGACCACAAGTGGGTCGGACAGGCCGTGGAGATACTCAAACAAAACACCCTGACTGATGTCTGTGGGTTGGAAGACAAAGCCTTCCAGGGCGGCGCGGTTTTCCATGACGAAACGCTGGTCAGCGTCAACGACTCCATGGAGTTCGGCCTGGACTCCGAACCGGGCTATAGCAGTCGCGGCTCGACCTGCAGATCCATAGACATCGTCCCAGCTTGGACGAACGCAGTGCTCGCTGTACACGCCGCCGAGAATGGTGATCATCGAAGCCTCCGTGCTTCAGTCAGATGGGAGAAATGTGCACGCGGACTTGCCCGCTGATGATCGACACCACCCGGCCTGAGTACATGTGGCCGTCGGTCATGCATTGGCGCAAGCGCTGCAGCCTGCGATCGGCGATACCCCCTACCTCGCGACCCTTCCAGTAAGCCAGCACGACGGATTGGCCGTTCTGATCACCGACGAGGATTTCCAGCATGTAGCCTTCGCGCAGCTGTTGAACAACTTCCTCTTTGGGGGAAGCGATCTGAGCCGTGAACGACAGTTGATCACACGCCACGATCGGGTCCGCCGAAGGCCCGCGTCGATCTCCACCTAAGCCTGACATGTGCAGTTCCCTTGCAATTTATCGATGCAGTAGCAATAGCACAGAGCAATGGCATAGTGCCATTTGTGCTTATTAGACTTTAGTCGTATGCAGTTAACTCTCAATCGTTACTGTTTGTAAATCATTCACGACGCTAGCAAGTTGACTGTTACTTGACGCTTAATCGGCCTTCTGTCAGTACTAAAAAGGCCGGCGAGTTTGGATGGCGAAGTTATCGCCAGGCTCCCTGCAATATAAGTGCGAGAGACGTTTTATGGCGCTGTATGCAATGCTGTCGCTGGACTATGCGGAAAAAGAGCCCAATCGAGATGATTTTTATGAGTACTTGAAGAGTAATGGGTGGGTAAAGCTAAATGATGTAGATACTGTGTGGTGCAAGTCGCATGGTTACTTGTCGACTGATGCAGAAAGAGTCGAGCGCGAAATAAGGGCGATGATGCGCGCGGCAGTAGCTGAATACAAACCTTATCGGATAGACTTTGTAGCCCAGATCGGAAACAACCTTCCGTTTGAGGCCCAGTTTGTGAAGAAGGGTATCGAATACGAGTATACGTCAAAATAGGTTCTACTAAGTGCTGCTGCCTAAGGGCAGCAGCACTTAGCTAAATAAACTGAGCACACCCAATGCAGCACCTCCTAGCAGAGACGCTGCAATTACAGCAAAAATAGGTCTACCGATCCAAGGGTGGCACGCCATCATAATCCCAAGAGGGGTTTTGGGTTTCTGCGTGTCCCACTCCGACTCGATCACAGTGCCGTCGATGATGTAGGGCTTCCAGTACCTGGCAATGTGGTCGTTGTCCGGGACGAAGAAATCGCTGTGACCGTAGTTAAAGAACCTATCGGTGACCCGTGTATTCTTGAAGCCATTACGCCCGCTACCACCGTATCCGAGCGTAGAGACGGAGGCTAGGACAGGGTATAGGTCACGTGTCCCTACGTCGTTCAGGATGTTACCCGCCGCCATGTGTCGAGTGTGCAGGTCCCATGGGTAGCTGTTGCTGATGATCGAGCCACAGAGCACGACGCGCTCAATCTTGATGTCTGAGAACTTCGACAGAATGTGGCTGATGATGTAGGTGCCGAAGCTGTGTGCGATGACCATAACCCGAGCGGTAGGCTCCATGGTTTGGGCATCACGGAACTGCTGCACAACATGATTGATAGGCGCAGAGCGAAAAGGACACGCGAGCTGAGCGGCTGTTACGCAGTTGTAACCGATGGGCTTAACACGGACGTACGCCACATCTCGAAAGGCTGCCTCAACCAGCTCGTGCCAAGCACCATCGGTTTGAATGCCATGGACCAGCATGAGGGTGATCACCTCGGTGCTGTCCTTGATACTGGCTACCTGCATGTCGATCAATGATTCGAACAATTCCAGGTGCTCATCTGGCACCCCTCGACGGACCACTTGCAGCTGCGCAAGCCGTTGGGCCGGAAGGGTGTTGTCCCAGGTGCTTCTGACGAGGGTGACGATGTCGACTGGTTTCAATCGAGCACCAGCCGGTACGTCGGTTCAACGATGTCTGCGCTGACCTCAACGTCTACGTCATGGCCAGGGTCGCGTACAATTTCGGGGATTTCGCCGTACGACTGGAACGAAAGGCCTTCGCCGCTCGGGCATCTAACAATCAAAAATCGCTTGATGATATGGCCCGTCACCAAGATCTTGATCAAGATAGCGAGATGCGCAGCTGTGCCCGCTTGCATTATGTCAAACATGCGATTCGGGTTTAGGCGGATTCGCGGCAAAGCTTCGCCATCCTGGGATTCAAAGCCTTGGATGTAAGTTGCCATTCTTCTGAGGCCTTCGGCCTCGTTAGGATGGCGATGTATTAAAGGCGATAACTTTTCCGCGAACATATTCGTATTCTCCGGCGGAGCACGCTACGGTCACCGCAAACTCGTTTCTCTCACCCGAAATCAAAAGACGCAATTCCCGGGGAGGATCACTGTCTGGTAGTTTAACGTAAATATTGGCTCCCGTCACTTCGCCATTACGTTCTACGAAGTGGTCCAGTGCTTTCATTGAGCCCTCATCGGCAGAAAGATTCTCTTCCGTGCTCGATGATGCAATTTGCATCATGGCGCCAAACTCATTTCTCGCCGTGGAGTTGCTATATCTAAGCTCTCCAGAAAGATTGTCGCGATCGCTATGAATTTTATTCTTAGCCGTTCGCAAGGAAATTTCTTCAAACCCCTCATCTGGCAGCAGTTTTCTAACCTTGGTTTTCAGGGCAAGCAGAAGTTCTGCGTACCGTTTAGCCTGGTTATCCTGCGAAGCGATGCGGAATTCCAAAAGCCCAGTATGGTCCAGGTGAACGATGTTCACCGCACGCTTTTTGGTTGTAGCGTAGCGACGCAGGTATTGACCGGATTCAGCGTCCCTTTCCTCGGAGTGCAGGCGCCGGATTTCTCGGCTCTCCACGACTTTGATTGTCAGCGAGGCGGGCTGCTTTTGTGGGTCAGGCCGGTGCAGGCGAATATCCACGACCGTGGGATGGTCGGGCATTTCCAGATCAAGCGGGTTGGTGAACAGCTCAGCCAGGCCCTCAGCCTCTGCGATGGAGGCGATGCGGTTCGGGTTGAGCAAACCTTCAGCGCGGTCTTGCGAGCATTTGAACAGGAAGGTGTGTTGCTTGCCGAACTCTTCTACCTGCTGCAGTAGGTCACGAAGGTCCTTTGTCGCAATCCTCTTCTCGGCGAGTGCTGGCTCAATCCGCTTCTCGTACAGGTCGTCCCAGTTCTGCGCGGAAACCGGAATACCCTTGCTCCTGAGAAAGTCCTTGACGACGGTCTGGCTGGTCGCGGTTTTGAGAAGGCCAAACAGGATCTTGGCTAGGTTTTTATCGTCGTCACTCAGCACATCACTCTCCACTAGTTGGCATTTGCTCACCGGCTCGGAGGAGCCATCGCTGCGGAGGCATGAAGCCGGTGACATCCTGCCACGAGAGCGCCGACCTGCGCGCGCCATGCTTCCTTAGCACGCGTATTCTCACTTTATTGATCTGTAGAGCACAATCAAAAAACACCATCAGATTGCCATCGAGACGATGCCGCTCCGTCTGGAATGCACTGGAAAGCGCTGCGGATGCTAGGCATCGGCAGGCTATGGGCCGCCTGCTTCTGGAGTCGTTTGGCTTGCGCTCTGACGAACAGGCTTCAAGACAATGGCGCCATCTATGAGCTCGATGGTCAGCAAATCACCCACGGTCAGACCCATCTCAGAGAGGAGTTTGGGAGGTAATTCGATGATGACGTCGCCACTGCCATCTCCGGGATCTAGAGCCGTAGCAGTCATCCGCCCTGATTTATCCATAGGCCACCTCACTTTACCCGCCAGGCTGTGGACAGATGTCCCGATCGACAATATGCGCACGGAACATTGCGCAGGCAAGCTAATCGTCCGTATCACGCTGTGAAGGATGGACCTCACTGGGACTGCCCCGCAACCCAGAATGGGCTCTGATCGCCGCAGTCAGTTCGGCGGATGATATTTGCCCAAGATGATACTGCTCCAGAAGACCGAGAGCTTTCGTACTCGAGCCCTGGTCGGACAGTCGGGAGGTACCGAGTCGGTGGTCGGCATTGGCCGCGAGTGTGGACCTGTCCATCGAAACTCCCGTCACTTAGATGTGAGGTCATCCCTCCAGTCTAGCCGCCGACCCGGCTAGCCGCTGAGAGCGAAGCCCTCGACCTGAGGTACCGCGGTGATTTGGCTGGTGAGGATGTTCACTGCTACATCAACCCCGCATTCATCCGAACCTCATCCAAACACCATGACCGAACCGTGTGTCAGGCCATGATCAGCTTGCACGACTATTCCAGTCGCATCTATTTCGGAAATTTCGCATTTAATTCGAAAACCTACATCAACAGCAAGCTACGGTGGGTTTCGCACGAGTCATGGTGTATGCGTTTTTTTACCTCGGGCCTGAAGACTGCGCGATGACCGGGTTACCTGTTGGCACACGACTAGCGCTGTTGGCCAAAGGAGGGATAGTGGTCGCTCAACCCGCAGAGGGCGTTTATCGTTACAAGGAGCAGACATGCTCACTGCAGCCGCTCAAGCAAGTTGAGAGGTCAAGGCCAGCGATGCTTCCTTTTGACAGGCATTGCTAGTTTGTCGGCTCAAAACGTCGGTTTGCATCCGATCACCGCAGCTTACCTGCCAAACAAGAGCGCCAGACGCTGCAGGTAAACATCTTATCGTGACCTGCTGCACTATGATGACGGCCCGGATCGGCTATTGCAGGCTCAAGATGTCGCTCAGGCAGAGCTCGAACAGATGAGCCGACCCGACCGAGCTTGAGCTGGAGACAGTCGCGGCGGTGATGCTGGAGGCGCTAATCGAGCCGGCGATTGAGATTGCTGTGACCAGCTCGAGCTGGGAACAGTAGGCATGCCAACTATGAGGATCACTGCCCTTTGCTTAAAGGTGGTGGTTGTGGCGCTGGAAGCCACGAGCTATAAGGGTTATAGTACACCTGTAAGTCAGGAACAGAGGCTTTAACTTCTGACATGGGAGGGCTCACAATGCCTGAAGAAATTTCTGTCGCAGAGAAAATTTCCAACCGGATCAAACGCATGAGGAAGGGTCAGCCGTTCGCTGGCGCTTTGTTCCTCAATGCTGGTCCGCGTACATCTGTGGACAAAGCGCTCTCCCGCCTGGTTCAAGAAGGAATCCTCGAGCGCGTGATTCGTGGCGTGTACATGCGTCCGAAGGTGAGCAAAATTCTGGGTCCCCTGGCTCCTAGTCCGATTCAGGTTGTGGAGGCCGTGGCTCGGGCGCGGAAAGAGAGGCTCCAGATCCACGGCGCGGAAGCGGTGAGGCGGCTTGGCATTAGCACTCAAATGCAGACTCAGCCGATCTACTACACCAGCGGCACCACCCGCTTGATACGCGTGGGTAAAGCGGTAGTGCGGCTTCAGCACGCGCCGGATGAACATCTGCAGCATGCTGGTACTCGAGTTGGAGTGGTGCTTACTGCATTGTTCTATCTCGGCAAGAAAGAGGCCTCCACGATACTCATCAAGCGTGTCTTGACGTCGTTGAGCCTTGAGGAATTCAAAACTCTCCAGGCTTCTAGGAAGCCTGAATGGATGCAGTCAGCCTTGGAGTTGGCTGCTAAGGACGTTGAGTGGCTACCTGTTACTTCCAGCTGTCTGCAGAAGATCAAAGCGGCCTGCTAGCCCAAGCGGCGATTAAAACCGGGCGTTCTGAAGCTATTATCGAGAAGGATATCTGGGTTTCGGTCGTGCTTCGTGAACTTTTCTCGATGCCTGATCGCAAGAGAATGGCCTTCAAAGGCGGCACCTCTCTATCGAAGGTTTTCTCCGTTATCCATCGCTTCTCCGAGGACATCGATATCACGATCGATTACCAGGAGCTGGGCTGCGCGATGACTTCCGCCGAGATGGCAAAGCTTTCTACCAATGCGCGCAAACGGTTGAGTGATGGGCTCAAAGCGCAGGTGAGGGAGTACGTTGCGGGTACTGTCCAACCCTACTTACTGGGTCGGCTCCAAGCGCTGGGATGTGGAGGGGAGTGCGCGATCACAGTCAGCGGGCGCGATGAAGACACGCTTCTAATTGGGTACCCTTCCCGTGTAGTCGAGCGAGATGGCTACATGCTTGACCATGTGAAGATCGAGTTTGGCGGCCGAAACATCATCGACCCGAATGCTGAGCACACGATTGTCCCTGATGTGGCTGATCTGTTCCCGAGCGTGGCTTTCCCGGTGGCTGTTGGCGTTGTGGTGCTTGCCGCGCAACGTTCGTACTGGGAGAAGGTCACGCTGATTCATGACGAGTGCAACCGCGGCCTGCAGCAGGACTCATCGCGGCAATCGCGTCACTGGTACGACCTGGTGATGCTCGCGCGTCATGCCACTGGCCAGCAGGCTGTTGCAGATCTTGATCTCTTGGCAGACGTGATTGGGATCAAGCAGGTCTTCTTCCGCAGATCGACTAGCCGATATGAGGACTGCCTGGCCGGTGGCTTGGTACTCATTCCGGATGCCCAGAGCTTGGAGCAGCTTGCGTCCGATTACGCGGCGATGAACGAAGCGAGGATGTTTAACGAGTACTTTGTGCCGCTAGATCAGATCCTCACCGAACTCGCGGCTTTGCAGGACCAGATCAACCGGATAACCCTCGGGGCTAGGGAGGCCTCGTAGGCGCTCGGTGCCGCGAAATAGCTGCCAGGGGCAGAATAGTGAACCGCCTGGATGTTAAAGGCCTGTGCTGCTCGCCTTGAGACCACCACCGGGCTTTGGGTCGTGCGGTTCAATCAGAGCCATCAAGCCACTCCCTGCATATTTTCTTAACAACGCCCCCTTACAGGAAACGCTCTGATGTCTATCCGTCATTGCATTGTTCATCTGATCGACAAAAAGCCAGACGGCACACCGGCAGTTCTCCATGCCCGCGACTCGGAGCTTGGGGAGTCAGTCGCTATCGAGAACCTGCTGGTTGATCTCAACGACAGCTATAACGCCAAACAAGGCAAGGCTTGGGGGTTCTTTCATGCCGAGTCTGGCGCGTACCCGTTCAGCGGCTGGTTGAAGGAGTATGTCGACGGTAACCAGGATTTCACTAGCTTTAGCCGCGTGTCCATAAAGCATTTGCAGGCGCTGATGGAGGCATCCAACCTCTCCACCGGCGGTCATGTCCTGTTTGCCCACTACCAACAAGGTATGACCGAATACCTGGCCATCGCCCTGCTGCACCACAGCGAAGGCGTGGCGGTGAACGCCGAACTGGAGGTGACCCCCTCGCGCCACCTAGACCTTGGCCAGTTGCACCTGGCGGCGCGGATCAACCTGTCGGAGTGGAAGAACAACCAGAACTCCAAGCAGTACATCTCGTTCATCAAGGGCAAGAACGGCAAGAAGGTCTCGGAGTATTTCCGCGACTTCATTGGCTGTCAGGAGGGCGTCGACGGCCCGGGCGAAACCCGCACTCTGCTCAAGGCCTTCAGCGACTACGTCGAAAAAGAGGACCTGCCGGAGGAATCCGCGCGCGAAAAAACCCAGACCCTGGTCGCTTACGCCACCACCCAGACCAAGCTGGGCGAGCCGGTCACCCTCGAAGAACTCTCCAGCCTGATCGACGAGGACCGCCCCCAGGCGTTTTACGATCACATCCGCAACAGTGACTATGGTTTGTCGCCAGAGATCCCGGCCGACAAACGCACCCTGAACCAGTTCCGCCGCTTCACCGGACGCGCAGAAGGCCTGTCGATCAGCTTCGAGGCGCACCTACTTGGTGAAAAGATCGAATACGACGAGGCCGCCGGTACCTTGATCATTAAGGGCTTGCCCACTCAACTCATTGATCAGTTAAAGCGCCGCTGAACCCAGATCCGTTACTTTGCGGTCCTTCACTTTCGCTTTGAGCACACGGTTCTCGTCCAATAGCACCTCATTGAGTGACGCCAGGCTGGCTATTTTGGCACGTAGTTCCTCAATCTCATGGCGGTAGGCTGCGGATATCTTGCGCTCGGCAACGAGGTCATGATGTTTCACATCACGCATAGCGCGGCTGGAGCGCCCCTGAGCTTCGCGAATAGCCTCAGCAACTTTTGGATAGTAGTTATGGATTAACGCTGTCGATACGCCTGCCTCGCGGGCGACGGCGGCGATGGTAATTTTGGTTTCTCCGGAATGGGGGCGCCCTTTCTGGATACGATAAAGGGCGAGCCGCAGATCCTTCTCGCGATCCTCAGCCGGCTTGTAGTGGGCTGCCTTCTTCGTGAATTTCATGAAGGCGGGCGCTCCAGAGGAACTCCTAACTGTGTTAGTACGTTGTGGCATCGAATCAGGTCGCGCTCAACGCGCTGGCGGCCGCCGTCCCCAATGTCTGAGCAGTTCAGCAGACTTTTCAGCTCGTCGTAGAGCCGCTGGTAGATCGCCGTGTGTGTGCGCCCGATCACGGCGTTATTGCAGTTGCCGCATCTTGTGCGCTCAAAAGTATTGCCGATGCAACCGTCATTGTCCGCCGTGCACCAAGCATGTCCATTGCTACGAATTGCAGTGCTCTCGGCAATGGACTTCAACATTGAGGCATGATCCTTGAAAATTAGCAAATTCTGCGGCTCTCGCTGCCACTGCTTGAAGGTGCGGCCATAGCCTCCGGCCAGAGGCGCATCACCGAACCAGCCGTCGACAACCCCGAGCTTGATATCATCCAACTCGGTCTGAATGTCGGTATACAGCTCAAGATCCAAGTGCTGCCCCCAGCTGTCGTCCATGCTGTAGCCTAAGGTCATGTCCAGCGTCCAGTGCGCGTAATGCTCCTTGAGATAGCGCAAGTCACCGAAGCGGCTATGCGCGGCGTAGTTGGCGAACTTGCGCCGGAATTGGTGGCTGCTAAGGTTCCACCTCAGCCCGCAATCTTTAACGAATGCCTTCAGGTAAATGTTCCAACTAACGAGGGAAAGCGTGCGTACTCGGTCGCCTCCCGGAGCCACGCCGAGGAACAGCGCATGGCGGTGTTTGTTTGCCTCGACGATCTGCGGATCAGACGGGTTAGACCTGCGTCGCTGCAGGAGTTCGGCGATGATCATGGCCTGATATGGCAGAGCCCAGCGCTCCATCACACGCAACGCGCGTACAGCCGCCTCGGGGACCATCCAATGATGGATGCCCGCATCAGTCTTATTCGAGCTTGAACGCATCCAGTGATAGACCGTGCCCTGATTGTCTTGGGTGCGCACGTGCGAACCCGATTGTACATTGGCCAGCTCGTGGTTGCGGCAGCCGGAGGTGCTGGCCAGAACGATGTAACAGCTCGTACGCAGATCAATCAGTGCTTTGTTGAGTGTTTTCAGGCCACCCTCCCAACCAGAGGCATCCAGGTGGCGGTTCTTTGCGACATTGACTGTTGTGTATGACTGCCCCTTTCGATGCGCCGTGAGCGTATCCAGGGCATCGCGAAGGTCAAGTAGTCGTTGACCGCGCTCAACCTGCTCGCAGGCTCGCTGGAATAGGGTGCAGAACACATCATCGGGGATTAGTAGCGTTTTGCATCCTTGAGCGCCACCGCCGGTAAGCCCCGCCAACGCCATTGCGGACGCCTCGGGCCAAGGATGTGTCGGCATTCGGTCTTCGGTGTATTGGCTAAGTTCATAGAGCGCTTCGACAGCCTCAAAGCGGGTTTTCAATCCACGTTGCGACAGTGACTTACCCTTGCAGGTATTCACATAGGCCGCGCAGACCATGGGGGTCACCGCGCCAATATGATTCAGCTTAAGAGCCTCCAGATGACGTAAGAACGGGGTCGCATCATGGAAAAGACCTTTCATTGCGCCGCCTTTAGGCCGTGTTCCTCGTCGTCGTCCACGTCTTAGGTAGCGGTACAGCATCGCCTTCATTACAGCTCGAAACGCCTTTGGTACGAGGCTGAAATTCAGTCGTTTCTGACAGGGCGGCACGTTGCTGGTGAAGCCGTCGAGCTGCCAGATGTCATCTCCATAGCGGCTGAGGATTACCCAAATACCATCGACTTGGGCCGCGCTAATGATCAAGGTGTCGCATTCGCGGAGTCCACGCACATCGTCAGGCTGGGCTGTGAAGGTGGTCCATGGTAGTGCTGCCAGAAGGTTGTCGTTCATGCAAATACCTCTAGGCTTTCGATCAGATCGACTGACCAAAACGGATGTGGCTGGGTGCGAGCATGCTCACGGGCGGCCTCTACCTCTGCGGCTTTGAATATGCCGCGTCTCAGCCCTTCATCAATGATGTAGTGATCGATTAAGCGGGGAATGTGGGCGTATTCTCGTGCCCAGCGCCGTTTATCTATGCGCGAGCGTTCGGTCAGTGTGCGGAAGTAGAAACTGAACACTTTGTACAAATCTTCGGCGGTCACCGCGTAGTGCTCGCAGCGCAGGCAGTTGATGAAGTTCATACAAGTCGCACCCTCTCGCTTAGGTGCGTATTGGCCGTTCTCCGGGTCGGCGCAGCGTCCCATGGGAGTGTCTCGATATGTTGTACCGATGGTCCGATTCAACAACTCCTGCACCAGTACCTCACCCATGAACTGCCAGTTGCGACGGGACTCTTCAGTGGGCGCTAAATAGTGTTGGTCGGTGACCTGAACGGTGTTTCCTAGTGCTGCGGCGGTGGTTGCGACATCTCCGCCGGTCAGCTCGAAGATACCGCTGGCGAACGTCTCGCGCAGACGTGAAATGTTAATGCGCAGCGGCTTTCCATCGCTGTCGGTCAGGCTATATTTCGCCGCAAGTCGTGTTGCGGCGACTGCCACCATTGGAGAGGTCAGTGCTGTGACGTTGCCGGCATTTTTCGAGCCGCGAGTGCGATACAGCCATATACGGCCCTTGAGGTTGGCCGGAGCCTCCGCATCCAGAGGTTCGGTCAGAACCATAACGCGACGAATCAGACGTTCCACGCTGATTCTTACGCTCGGCGTGGATGCAAGAAGGCGTTCAGCGTCCGGCTCGGCGCGGAGGACCACCTTGCTGGTGTTGTATCCTCGCCGCTTCCACAGAACCAGGAACATGGTGTCATCTTTCGGGTGCGGGCGAAGGCAGTTACGGTCCATTTCCAAGAGTGGCGTGCTATTACGCCCGGTGTGCAGCGCTACAATCAACAATGCGAATGCCAGCAGCTCGCCGGTTACAGTCACGCCGTCGATCCATATCGGCTTGATGGCTTGCCGCAATGCCGCACTGAAGGCTTGTCGTTCTCTTGTGGTGAATGCGATCTCGCTCTTGAACTTGCGATTACTATTCGGGAAGGGAGTGCTTGGGAAGGTTGCCATATCGCCGAAGGCGATCAGAGGAATCAGCCCGCGTCGTCCCAAGGCAAGTAGTACCGGCTTAGTTTGCGCGTAAAGCGCCTTTTGAGACGTTGTTGCTACGCCTAGCCCTGCCAGATGGCCGAGGTAACCGTCGATTAGGACCCGGTTTATGTCGTTCAAGAGTAAGTCACGGCCGTAAGCGGTTGCCTGCAGCACGCAGCAGTCTAGGAAGTTGCGCAGTCCATTTACGCAGTAGCTCGCCACGGTGGTGGCGGTGATGGCGCCATCCTGTCTGGCGAGGAAGCGTTCGATTTGGCGCTGACAGGCGTGGGTGATGGGATCAATGCCGACGCCGTACCAGCGAGCAAAGTTGAAGCGACGGCTCCTGGACGTATTCAGTCCAAGCTCGACGATAGTGTTAATCTCAGAGATAGACTGGGGCAGGGTGGTCAAATTGCCGGCCGCGTCGTGGCAATGCTCGACCTGAGGAACGCTAAGGTCGCTCCTGACAAACACCTTGCGCTTGGCCATCAGGCTGTCCCCGCCAGTGCGTTCAATTCATCGTCATAGGCCAGCACCGCTTCGTCGGCCATTTCGTTGATCAGATGCAGGTACACCATGGTCGTCTGAATCGAGCTGTGGCCAAGTTGTCGCTGAAGGAACACAAGGGGGTCCAGTCTGTTCGCGGGGTTGCGCTGAAGGCTGACCAATGTGTGCGTAGCGTAGGTGTGCCGGAGCATATGCGTATGGACCTTAATGCCTGCCCGCATACCGGTGTTGTTGATGATCCGATTAAGGCTCTTACCGTCCTCGGCGTAGGGCTCTCCGAATTGATTGAGAAATAGCGCTTTTTGTGGAGGCTTGCTCGGCGAAACGCGCTGGCCACGCACCTTCACTACGTAGCGATAGAGTTCGGCGATGAACGTGCGGCTGAGGTAAATGGTTCGCGGCTTGCTGCCCTTCGTCAACATGCCGCTTCCGTCAAAGGGATCGAGACAAATGCTCAGGTTACGCTCGGTTCGTTGCGCCTTGTCTGGGTCGAAAACATAGGCCAGTGGGAAGGCTGCGATTTCCTCGCGGCGTAGGCCCGTGTGCAAAGCAAGGCGCATCATCATTCGATGATGGGGGTTTTCCGCAGCGGCCAAGAGCGACTTGATTTCAGGCATGCTCAAAAACTTGGGCAGGGCTTTGTAGCTGCGCGGCATCACGTCGTTTGCGAAGGTCTTGCCGCCGCTGGCGCGGACATGTTCAAGAAAGGTCTTTTTACTTCGTACGGTACGTTCTTCGTAGCCAAAGGGTAGGCGTTTCACCCAACCCTCCTTCAGCACGTATTCGTAGAACTTGCAGATGTAAGTCAGGCGTTGGCGAGTGGTGTTCGGTGCCAGCTTGCATGTCGTCAAGCAATAGTCCCGATAGGCCGCCACAAGGCTTTTGGCCTCGCCGCGTTCTACGTCGAGCCAGCCAAGACCATGGGCTTCAAGAAAGCTGAAGAAGTCGTACAGTGCGCGTCCTGTACTGGGCCAGGAGCGCTTGGAACCAATGGCTCCGCGAAGCAGGTAGTGACGGAAGAACTGATTGGCGGGGGCGCAACTCTCCATCGAGTTCCAAAGCAGAATCGGAAACCCAGGATAGGGCTGCCCTGCGATCACCAAGTCTTCAGTAGCCCACACAAGTTCCATCTGTGGCCCCCAGCACTGGCGCCTGGCGTGGTCTCAGGCAGAGCTAGTGACCTTGAGCACCTTTAAGCGCCAGAGCTTTTAAATGTCTATAACGCATAGCACAAATATTTAACGTTCTCCAGGTGCCGGATCATCAGCTTTTGCAGGTGTTCGACGGCCATGCGGCTGAACGTGGTGAAATCCTTGTCTGCATCCAGGTACTGTTTAAGCCAGCCGCTCAGGGGGTAGGCCCCTGACTCGCCGTGGAAAAACCCCCAGGCCTTGCCTTGTTTGGCGTTGTAGCTGTCATTGAGGTCGGCCAGCAGGTTTTCGATGGCGTCGGAGGCGGCCAGTTCAGTGTCGCGGGCGTGCAGCACGGCGGGGCTGCCATCGGGCTTTTTGTCGATCAGGTGAACGATGCAATGGCGGATTGGCATGGGATTCTCAACGGGCTGCAAAAGGCCTGAAGTTTACCTCAGACGCAGGGGGATGCAGTGGCCGGAAGTTGGCGCAAATGCCAGTTGCTCGTTTTTTAAGCAACTTTGTGGCTTTAAGGCGAAAAACCCCCGAAAAACCCGCATTAAATCAGGGTGCGCAGCGGATATTTGTTCATTCGTGTGATAGCTTTGCGCGGTCTTGCGCCCCTGCTGTGGCGCATTGCTGGCAGCGCACGCTCGCCACGTCGAACCAAACGCCGATTTGTGTATCTACATACCCAATTGGCGCGGCCCGCCAAGTTGACGGGGCTGGCCCGATAACGTCGTCGTTCGCTGCAAAACCATCGAATTTGATAGGGAAGGAACACCACCATGGCATTGACCAAAGACCAACTGATTGCCGACATCGCCGAATCGATCTCTGCACCGAAAGCCACCGCCAAGAACGCTCTGGAGCAACTGGGCCAGATCGTTGCCGACCAGCTGGAAAACGGCGCTGAAATCACCCTGCCAGGCATCGGCAAGCTGAAAGTCTCCGAGCGTCCTGCCCGTACCGGCCGCAACCCTTCGACTGGCGCTGCCATCGAAATCGCTGCCAAGAAAGTCGTCAAGTTCGTGCCAGCCAAAGTGCTGACCGACGCTATCAACAAGTAATTCTTGTTGGTTTGACGAAACCGCGCCCGGCTTGCCCGGGCGCGGTTTTTTCATGCCTTCGATTCTGGTCGGGCGTACCAGGCCTGGCGCGCCGCTTGCGCATGGAAGCTCCAGGCCACCATGCGGCTCTGCTTTTGCCCCTGGCCCATTTCGCTGATGCGTACTGCCTTCGCCCCGGCTTTTTTCAGCGCGGCCTCGATGCCGGGCAGGTTGCTGGCCTTGGACACCAGGCTGGTGAACCACAGCACCTGCTGCGCGTACTGCACGCTTTCGCCAACCAGTTGGGTGACGAAGCGGATTTCACCCCCCTCGCACCACAGCTCGTTGTTCTGGCCACCAAAGTTCAGCACAGGCAACTTGCGTCTAGGGTCCTGCTTGCCAAGGTTCTTCCATTTGCGCTGGCTACCCCGGGTGGCTTCGTCGCGTGAGGCATGGAAGGGCGGGTTGCACAGCGTCAATTCCAGGCGCTCTTCCGCTTGCAGCAGCCCGGTGAGGATATGCGCAGCGTTTGCCTGCTGGCGCAGGGCTATGGCCTTGCTCAGGCCGTTGGCCTGCACGATGGCCTTGGCCGAGGCCAGCGCGACGGGGTCGATGTCCGAGCCCAGAAAGCGCCAGCGATAGTCGCTGTGGCCCAGCAACGGGTAGATACAGTTTGCCCCTACCCCCACATCCAGAACGCGTACCTGGGCCCCTCTGGGGATTTCGCCGCCATTGTCCTCCGCCAGCAGGTCGGCGGCCACGTGCAGGTAGTCGGCGCGGCCCGGGATAGGCGGGCACAGGTAGTCGGCGGGAATGTCCCAGTGCTGGATGCCGTACTGCGCCTTGAGCAGGGCGCGGTTGAACACCCGCACGGCTTCGGGGTTGGCGAAGTCGATGCTGGGTTTGCCGTAGGGGTTGGTGATGGTGAAGCGGGCCAGGTCGGGGTGTGCCTTGATCAGGCTGGGGAAGTCATAACGGCCCTGATGGCGGTTACGCGGGTGCAGGGTGGGCTTTTCAGTCATGGTTGGGTCCGGTGATACGGTGCCGGCCCATTCGCGGCCAAGGCCGCTTCCACTGGGATGTTCGTCCCCTGTGGAAGCGGCCTTGGCCGCGAACGAGGGCATGGCCCCCGCCGGTCACATCCGCAATGTCAGGTTACAGCGCTGCAATCCGCGCGTGCTGCTCGGTAAAGTTGGCCAGCGCCTGTTCGGACTCGGCCAGCTTCGCACGCTCTTTCTCGATCACCGCAGGCGGTGCCTTGTCGACGAAGGCAGCGTTGGACAGCTTGCCACCCACGCGCGCCACTTCGCCTTGCAGGCGCTGGATTTCCTTGTTCAGGCGTGCCAGCTCGGCATCCTTGTCGATCAGCCCGGCCATGGGTACCAGTACCTGCAGGTCGCCCACCAGGGCAGTGGCCGACAAAGGTGGTTCGTCAGCATCACCCAACACGGTGAACGACTCGACCTTGGCCAGCTTCTTCAGCAGCGCTTCGTTTTCCTGCAGGCGGCGCTGGTCGTCGGCGTTGGCGTTCTTCAGGAACAGCGGCAGTGGTTTGCCTGGGCCGATGTTCATTTCGGCGCGGATGTTGCGCAGGCCTACCATCAGTTCCTTGAGCCATTCGATATCGCCTTCGGCGGCGGCATCGATGCGGGCTTCAACGGCTACCGGCCATGGCTGCAGCATGATGGTCTTGCCTTCGATGCCGGCCAGCGGCGCAATGCGCTGCCAGATTTCTTCGGTAATGAACGGCATGAACGGGTGCGCCAGGCGCAGTGCCACTTCCAGTACGCGCACCAGGGTGCGACGGGTGCCGCGGGCGCGCTCGACCGGGGCGTTCTCGTCCCACAGTACAGGCTTGGACAGCTCCAGGTACCAGTCGCAGTACTGGTTCCAGATGAACTCGTACAGCGCCTGGCTGGCCAGGTCGAAGCGGAATTGCTCCAGCTGGCGTGTCACCTCGGCTTCGGTGCGCTGCAACTGCGAGATAATCCAGCGGTCAGCCAGCGACAGCTCGTAGGCTTCGCCGTTCTGGCCACAGTCTTCACCCTTGTCCAGCACGTAGCGGGCGGCGTTCCAGATCTTGTTGCAGAAGTTGCGGTAGCCTTCGACGCGGCCCATGTCAAACTTGATGTCCCGGCCTGTGGAGGCCAGCGAGCAGAAGGTGAAACGCAGGGCGTCGGTGCCGTAGCTGGCGATACCTTCGGGGAACTCGGCCTTGGTCTGCTTGGCGATCTTCTCGGCCAGCTTGGGCTGCATCATGCCGCTGGTGCGTTTTTCCAGCAGGGCGTCGAGGGTGATACCGTCGACGATGTCCAGAGGGTCCAGCACGTTACCCTTGGACTTGGACATTTTCTGGCCCTGGCCATCACGCACCAGGCCATGTACATACACGGTCTTGAACGGTACCTGCGGGGTGCCGTCCTCGTTCTTCACCAGGTGCATGGTCAGCATGATCATGCGCGCCACCCAGAAGAAGATGATGTCGAACCCGGTTACCAGCACATCGGTGGAATGGAATTTCTTGAGGAATTCGGTTTGCTCCGGCCAGCCCAGGGTGGAGAAGGTCCACAGGCCCGAACTGAACCAGGTGTCGAGCACGTCGTCGTCCTGGCGCAGATTAACCTCGGCGCCCAGGTTGTGCTTGGCGCGGACTTCCTGCTCGTTGCGGCCTACATACACCTGGCCGGCTTCGTCGTACCAGGCCGGGATGCGGTGGCCCCACCACAGCTGGCGGCTGATGCACCAGTCCTGGATGTCGCGCATCCAGGAGAAATACATGTTCTCGTATTGCTTGGGCACGAACTGGATGCGGCCGTCTTCCACGGCGGCGATCGCAGGTTCTGCCAGCGGCTTGGTAGAGACATACCACTGGTCGGTCAACCACGGCTCGATGACGGTCCCCGAGCGGTCACCTTTGGGCACTTTCAGCGCGTGGTCATCGATGCTGACCAGCAGGCCCTGGGCGTCCAGGTCGGCGACGATCTGCTTGCGGGCGACGAAGCGGTCCAGGCCGGCGTACTGGGCTGGCAGGCCAGTGTCGACCTGCTCGTTGACGCTGCCATCGAGGTTGAACGCCTGCGCGGCACCCAGCACCCTGGCGTTCTTGTCGAAGATGTTCAGCAGCGGCAGGTTGTGGCGCTTGCCCACGTCGTAGTCATTGAAATCGTGAGCCGGGGTGATCTTCACGCAGCCAGTGCCGAACGCTGGGTCGCAGTAGTCATCGGCGATGATCGGGATGCGGCGGCCAACCAGGGGCAGTTCGACGAATTTACCGATCAGCGCCTGGTAGCGTTCGTCAGCCGGGTTCACCGCAACGGCCGCATCGCCCAGCAGGGTTTCCGGGCGGGTGGTTGCGACCACCAGGTAGCCCAGGCCTTCGGCCGTGGTGGCGCCGTCGGCCAGCGGATAACGCAGGTTCCACAGGTGGCCTTTCTCGTCGTGGTTTTCCACCTCAAGGTCGGAGATGGCCGTGTGCAGCTTGGTATCCCAGTTCACCAGGCGCTTGCCACGGTAGATCAGGCCGTCTTCGTGCAGGCGCACGAAGGCTTCCTTGACAGCGTCGGACAGGCCGTCGTCCATGGTGAAGCGCTCGCGGCTCCAGTCCACCGACGACCCCAGGCGGCGGATCTGCCGGCTGATGTTGCCACCGGACTGGTCCTTCCACTCCCAGACCTTTTCCAGGAACTGTTCGCGGCCCAGGTCATGACGGTTCTGGCCTTTCGCTTCGAGCTGGCGCTCTACCAGCATCTGCGTGGCGATACCGGCGTGGTCGGTACCAGGTTGCCACAGGGTGTCGCGGCCCTGCATGCGACGGAAACGGATCAGGGCGTCCATGATCGCGTTGTTGAAGCCGTGGCCCATGTGCAGGCTGCCGGTCACGTTCGGCGGCGGAATCATGATGGTGTAGGACTCGCCTGCACCTTGTGGGGCGAAATAATTCTCGGCCTCCCAGGTGTTGTACCAGGAAGTTTCGATGGCGTGCGGCTGGTAGGTCTTATCCATGCGCGGCGGGACCCTGTGCATTAATTCGGGAAAGCCGAGAAGTATAACCAAGCTGGGGGCCGCAGGCGACAGGCTGCTGCTATCTGGCGGGGCAGGGGTAGCCTGCACGGGTAAACCTGCGCCCACCGGCCCGCAACACGTCGATGCCTTGTGGGAGCAGGTTCACCCGCTAAGCAGGCGCCACCAAATACTGACGTTACTCCGAACGCTTGATCAACCGCTCGATGCGCGCGTCCAGCCGGCGCTTGATCTCGTTCTCGATGTGCGGGGTGAAGTCGTTGATCACATCTTGCATGATCATCTGTGCGGCAGCGCGCAGCTCGCTTTCCAGGTGCAACAGGGTGTCCTGGCGGCGCGCTTGCGGGTTGTCATCGGCTGCGGCGGGTTGCCCGTCAACCGCGGGGGCAGCGTTGCCGGCCGGCTCGTCGAGGTGCAAAGGCATCTGCTCCACAGTGTCGGTGAGCAGCGGTGGCTGCAGGTCGGCATCACCGAGCAACTGGCGGATCGACTCGAGGTCATCGAGCAGATGGTTGGAATCTGGCAGGGGGGAGTGCTTGTCCATCGTCGTCAAAATCGCTGTAAGCGGTGGTCTTGCAGAGCATAGCCCTGTTCACGGTAGAAACGGAATCGCTCACGGGCTGATTGGCGGATGCCGGGCTCTTCCACGACGATTTCCGCCACCCGCTCGAACTGCCCGACGAAGCCTGGCACAGCTGCCCCCAGGTTGATCAGCAGGTCGCAGTGCGCGCCTGCGTCTTCGCCCAGCCCCAGCGCCACGCTGGCATCGGGTTGGGTCTCGGCCATGTCGTGGGGCACGAAGGCTTCACCCCTGAACGCCCACAGCAGTTGGTCCAACGCCATGCGCTGGGCCTCATCCTGGCAGTGCAGGTACACACGGTGGCCCAGGCGCCAGGCCTTGTCGCACAGCTTGCAGGCGAAATCCAGGCGCGCCGACAGGGCGTCGGTGGGCAGGATATAGAAATCGACTTTGCTCATGGGGATATCGCCGGCCGGTGGCGCACCGCGCGCCACCGGCTGAGGGCGTCAGGCGCCGGCGCGGTCCAGCAGGTACTGGGTGAGCAGGGGGACCGGGCGGCCAGTGGCGCCCTTGTCCTTGCCGCCGCTGACCCAGGCGGTGCCCGCGATGTCCATGTGCGCCCACTGGTAGGCCTTGGCAAAGCGTGACAGGAAGCAGCCAGCCGTGATGGTGCCTGCCTTGGGCCCACCGATGTTGCCCATGTCGGCGAACGGGCTGTCCAGCTGCTCCTGGTACTCGTCGAACAGCGGCAATTGCCAGGCGCGGTCGTCGGCACGCTTGCCGGCATCGAGCAACTGGCCCACCAGCGCATCGTCATTGCCCATCAGGCCGGTGGTGTGGCTGCCCAGGGCAACGATGCAGGCGCCGGTGAGGGTGGCGATGTCGATCACGGCCTGGGGCTTGAAGCGCTCGGCGTAGGTCAGGGTGTCGCACAGCACCAGGCGGCCTTCGGCGTCGGTGTTGAGGATTTCAACCGTCTGCCCGCTCATGGTGGTGACGATGTCGCCCGGGCGGGTTGCGCCACCGCTGGGCATGTTCTCGGCGCAGGCCAGCAGGCACACCAGGTTGATCGGCAGTTGCAGTTCCAGCACGGCGCGCAGCGTACCCAGCACACTGGCCGCGCCGCACATGTCGTATTTCATTTCGTCCATGCCGGCACCTGGCTTGAGGCTGATGCCGCCGGTGTCGAAGGTGATGCCCTTGCCCACCAGCACGAACGGTTTTTCGGCCTTCTTGCCGCCCTGGTAGTTCAGCACGATCAGGCGTGGCGGCTGGTCGCTGCCCTGGCCCACGGCATAGAACGCACCCATGCCCAGGTCCTTGATTTTCTTCTCGTCCAGCACTTCGACCTTCAGGCCCTTGTGGGCTTTGCCCAGGTCCTTGGCCTGTTCGGCCAGGAAGCTTGGGTGGCACAGGTTTGGCGGCAGGTTGCCCAGGTCGCGGGTGAAGGCCATGCCGGTGGCGATGGCGCTGGCATGTTGCACGGCACGCTCGACCTCGGCCTGACCCGCCTTGTCGGCCAGCAGGGTGACTTTTTTCAGGGCGCGGGGCTCGGCTTTCTGGCTTTTGAAACGATCGAATACGTATTCGCCGTCCAGCAGGGTTTCGGCCAGCAGGCGGTATTTGCCGTAGTGGGCGTCGCGGTTGTTGACTGCGATATCATCCAGGGCCAGCACGGCATCGGCGCCATTCAGGCCCTTGAGTACGCCGGCAACGCTTGCCACCAGCTTGCGCCAGGCGCGGTCGCCCAGGGCTTCATCCTTGCCGCAGCCAACCAGCAGCACACGTTCGGCCTTGAGGCCCGGCACATTGTGCAGCAGCAGGGTCTGGCCCGGCTTGCCGAGCAGGTCGCCACGCTTGAGCACGGCGCTGATGGCGCCTTCGCAGGCCTGGTCTACGCCCTTGGCCACGGCGCCCAGCGTACGTTTTTCACCAACTGCGATCACCAGCGTTGCAGTTTTTACGGATGCAGCGGCTACGCTTTTTACAACCAGTTCCATGTGAGGGTCCCCGAATGATCGATACGTGTGGCGCCGTGTGCCGGCGCTCTGGACGGGGCTGGCCGCGCCATGGCGCGCCAGCGGAAAAGCTGCCAGTTTGAGCCTGCGGCAAGCGTGCTGACAACCCCGTTGTGCGGCTTGATGCGCACCAAGTGACAGGGGCGATCAATCACAGGATAATGCGCGCACTTTATATGAAGGTTCGCCTGTGGCGAACCCGCATTGGCCTTGGATGTACTAAGTCATCGTCTGGTGCCATTCAATGGCAGTCCGTGCTGACAGCCCAGGAGTGTCTGGTTTGATCGTCTTTCGTTATCTGTCCCGCGAGGTCCTGGTGACCTTGAGCGCCGTCAGCGCAGTGCTGCTGGTGATCATCATGAGCGGCCGCTTCATCAAGTACCTGGCCCAGGCTGCCCAGGGCGTGCTCGACCCGGGCGTGCTGTTCCTGATCATGGGCTTCCGCCTGCCAGGTTTCCTGCAACTCATCCTGCCGCTGGGGCTGTTCCTGGGCATCCTGCTTGCCTATGGCCGGCTGTACCTGGAAAGCGAAATGACTGTGCTGTCGGCCACGGGCATGAGCCAGCAGCGTCTGCTGGGCATGACCATGGCGCCTGCCGCGCTGGTGGCACTGCTGGTTGCCTGGCTGAGCCTGAGCCTGGCACCGCTGGGCGTTGCCCAGGTGCAGAAGATCATCAGCCAGCAGGACGCCCTGACCGAGTTCGACACCTTGGTGCCGGGCCGCTTCCAGACCCTGCGCGACGGTTCCCGGGTGACCTACACCGAACAGCTGTCGGATGACCGGGTGAACCTGGCCGGGGTGTTCATTTCGGAAAAACGCTTCAACCAGGACAAGACCAAGGACCGCGCCCCATCGGTGCTGGTGGCCGAGCGTGGTCACCAGGAAATCCAGGCCGACGGCAACCGCTATCTGGTGCTGGAAAACGGCTACCGCTACGACGGCAACCCGGGCCAGGCCGATTACCGCGCCATCAAGTACGACACCTACGGTGTGCTGCTGCCCAAGCCGGAGGTGAGCGAAGAGGTCACCGAGCGCGAAGCCATCCCCACCACCGAGCTGTTCGGCTCGACGGACCTGCGCGAGCGCGCCGAGCTGCAGTGGCGGCTGTCGCTGCCCATCCTGGTCTTCATCGTGACCCTGCTGGCGGTGCCGCTGTCCCGCGCCAACCCTCGGCAGGGGCGCTTCCTCAAGCTGCTGCCGGCAATTCTTCTGTACATGGCTTACCTGACAATGCTGATTTCCGTTCGCGGTGCCCTCGAGAAAGGCAAGCTGCCCATTGGCCTGGGCATGTGGTGGGTCCACGGTCTGTTCCTGCTGATCGGGCTGGGGATCATGTACTGGGAGCCCCTGCGCCTCAAGCGTGCTGCCCGCCGTGCGGAGGTGACCCGTGGCTAAGCTCGACCGCTACATCGGCCAGAGCGTGCTCATGGCCATTCTGGCCGTACTGGGGATCATCCTCGGTTTGGCGTCCCTGTTTGCCTTCATCGACGAGATGGGTGACCTGAGCGATACCTACACGGTGATGGATGCAGGCAAGTATGTGCTGCTTACCGCCCCGCGCCGTGTGTACGACATGCTGCCGATGGCGGCGCTCATCGGCTGCCTGATTGGCCTGGGTACCCTGGCCAGCAGCAGCGAGCTGACCATCATGCGTGCGGCGGGTGTTTCCATCGGCCGTATCGTCTGGGCGGTGATGAAGCCCATGCTGGTACTGATGCTGGTCGGCCTGCTGATTGGCGAATACGTGGCGCCGGTCACCGAGAATACGGCCCAGGCCGATCGCTCACTGGCGCAAGGTGGCGGTGAAGCGCAGAGCTCCAAGCGCGGCATGTGGCACCGCCAGGGCGAGGAGTTCGTCCATATCAACTCGGTGCAGCCGAACAACCTGCTGCTGGGGGTGACACGCTACCGTTTCGACGACCAGCGCAAGATCATCAGTTCCAGCTTCGCGCGCCGGGCCCGTTATGAAAACGAGCAGTGGGTACTCAGCGATGTGCGTACCACGTTCTTCCGCGGCGACCATACCGAGGTAGTGCAGGCCCCTGAAGAGAAGTGGGATGTGTCGGTTACGCCGCAGTTGCTCAATACCGTTGTCGTCGCACCGGAGTCGCTGTCGATCACCGGCCTGTGGGACTACATCCACTACCTGTCCGACCAGGGCCTGAACAACGCGCGCTACTGGCTGGCGTTCTGGACCAAGGTGCTGCAACCGGCTGTGACCGCAGCGCTGGTACTGATGGCCATTTCCTTCATCTTCGGGCCACTGCGTTCGGTCACCCTGGGCCAACGCGTGTTCACCGGCGTATTGGTGGGCTTCGTGTTCCGCATTGCCCAGGACCTGCTGGGGCCATCCAGCCAGGTGTTCGGCTTCCCGCCCTTGTTGGCCGTGGTGTTGCCGGCCGGCATCTGCGCCTTGGCCGGGTTGTGGTTACTGCGTAGAGCAGGGTAATACCCCCGCCGACCTGCGGTCCCCTTGTAGGAGCGACCGCAGGTCGCGATGGGCTGCCCAGCAGCCCCAAGCCCCTGACACCCTAGCGCCGCTTCGGCACCCGCACCAACTGGCTCTCGGAATAGATGTCGTGCCAGCCCCGTTTGCGCGTGTCCACCAGCGCCCAGAAAAACCCCAACCCCAGGCATAGCCACGACGCTATCGACACCACGAAGCGCAGCAGCGCCTGCCACAGGCTGATGGCCGTACCATCCGGGTTCTGTACCCGTATCCCCCATACCTGCATGCCCAGTGTCTGCCCGCCGTGGGTCCAGAACTTGGCAAAGAAACCGAACAGCACGAACACCAGCACGGTGGACAGTAACGGGTCGCCATCCAGTGCACCGGCCTCGGTCAGCGTGCGCATGCGTGCTTCGCCGATGATGGCCATCTGGATCATCTTGTAGGCGCCGGCAGTGACGATCAGCAGTGCCGTACACAGCAAAAAGTCATAGAACATTGCAGCCAGGCGTCGGCCCAGGCCAACCGGTGGAAAATCACCCTGAGGTAACAGCAGAGGCTTGGACATGCAGGACAGCTCCAGAAAACGGAGCCCTATTCTACGGGCAAAAAAAAGCCCCTGCACTTGGCAGGGGCTTTTCTGTGGGTCTGGTGCGGGTTAACCGAGCACCTGGACCTTGTCTGCCTGCAGGCCTTTTTGGCCCTGGACAGCTTCGAAGGAGACTTTCTGGCCTTCCTTCAGGCTTTTGAAGCCGTTGCCTTCGATGGCGCGGAAGTGCACGAACAGATCAGCACCGCTTTCTGGGGTGATGAAACCGTAACCTTTTTCGTCATTGAACCACTTGACGGTACCGTTCTGACGCTCAGCCATTGTCTTATTTCCTATGACGCTTAAATTTTGATGACAGTTTCTTTCACGTTATGAGTACGCGAAAGATTACCGGGCTGGGTTGCAGGAAAGTAAGAGACGTCGAACGGGTTGTAGCAGAATGCGGCTACTGGCCCAGGTCACGAACTGTTGCGACCCATGCAAACACAGTGAGGTGACTCTACGCCAACTCCCGAACGAAAAACAAGCCCTGGGCAGGGGCTAAAATCGGCGCCTTGCCCGTTACCGACCAATGTGTCGGAAACGGCATGGTGGCTGGCCTGGCGCCGTGTTCAAAAAGTTATTAGGCAGGTTCGAAAACGTCTATACAACGGGGTTTTGTCACCTGCCTCAATGCCCATCAACCGCGGTAGTAACGTGGCGTCACAAAAGGCATTTTGCTCACCTTCAGGGCCACTTTCTTACCGCGGACAACTGCAAACAACGACGTATCAACTGCCGCCTGTTCACTGTCGATATAACCCATTGCCACGGGGGCACCGAGTGTCGGCCCAAAACCGCCGCTGCACACTTTGCCGACTGGGTTGTCATGGGCATCTACGATATCGGCGCCCTCACGTACGGGGGTGCGTTCCTGCGGTAATAGCCCCACGCGCTTGCGGGCGACGCCCTCGCGCTGCTGCCTGAACAGGGCCTCAGCGCCTGGGAAGCCCCCGGCACGGGCACCGTCTGCACGGCGCGGCTTGGACACAGCCCACAGCAGGCTGGCTTCAACCGGCGTGGTTTCGGGGTTCATGTCGTGGCCATACAGGCACAGGCCGGCCTCTAGCCGCAGGGAGTCACGTGCCCCCAGGCCGATCGGCTGTACCTCGGGTTCGGCCAGCAGCCTGCGCGCCAAGGCCTCGGCTGCACTGGCCGGCACCGAGATTTCGTAGCCGTCCTCCCCGGTGTAGCCGGAGCGGCTGACCCAGCAGTCTTCGCCCAGCAACCGCACCGCATGCAGTTGCATGAACGTCATCCCGGCCACTTCGGGTGCCAGGCGCTGCAGCACCTGCGCTGCTGCGGGGCCTTGCAGGGCCAGCAGGGCACGCTGCTCGAACAGGGGTTGCACGCTGCAGCGCGCGCCAATGTGTGCTTGCAGGTGGGCCAGGTCGTGGTCTTTGCACGCAGCGTTGACCACCAGCAGCAAGGTGTCATTGCCCAGGTTGGCCACCATCAGGTCGTCGAGAATGCCGCCTTGTTCGTTGGTGAACATGGCATAACGCTGCAGGCCCACCGGCAGGTCGAGGATATCGACCGGTACCAGGGTTTCCAGGGCACGGGCGGCATCGCTGCCTTGCAGCAGAATCTGCCCCATGTGTGAAACATCGAACAGGCCGGCCTGTTCGCGGGTGTGCAAGTGCTCCTTCAGCACACCCAGTGGGTACTGGACGGGCATGTCGTACCCGGCAAACGGTACCATGCGCGCACCCAGTTCAAGGTGCAGGGCATGCAGCGGGGTCTTGAGCAGTGCTTGGGACATCAGTGACTCCTTGCGACTCGGGTAGGGCTGGCTGACCTGGCAACGGCCAGGCCAGGCAACGGCTTCATGCATCCTGGTAGCTTTCGATCGGTGGGCATGCGCACACCAGGTTGCGGTCGCCATACACGTTGTCGACGCGGCTTACCGGTGGCCAGTACTTGCCCTCGATCAGGCTCGGCAGCGGGTACACCGCCTGTTCGCGGGTGTAACCATGGGCCCATTCACCCACCAGCTCTGCGGCAGTGTGCGGTGCGTTTTTCAGCGGGTTGTCATCCTTGTCCAGGGTGCCATTCTCGACGGCGCGGATTTCTTCGCGGATCTGGATCATGGCGTTGCAGAAACGGTCGAGTTCTTCCCGGGACTCGCTCTCGGTCGGCTCGATCATCAGCGTGCCAGCCACCGGGAAGGACATGGTCGGGGCGTGGAAGCCGAAATCGATCAGCCGCTTGGCTACATCGTCCACGCTGATGCCGCTGCTGTCCTTGAGCGGGCGCAGGTCGAGGATGCATTCGTGGGCAACCAGGCCGTTGCTGCCGGTGTACAGCACCGGGTAGTGCTCTTCCAGGCGGCGGGCGATGTAGTTGGCATTGAGGATCGCCATCTGCGAGGCGCGCTTGAGGCCTGCGCCCCCCATCATGCGGATGTACATCCAGGTGATGGGCAGGATGCTGGCACTGCCGAACGGTGCCGCACACACGGCCCCTGTCGGGTTGGCCAGCGCAGCATGGCCCGGCAGGAACGGCGCCAGGTGCGACTTGACGCCAATCGGGCCAACACCCGGGCCACCGCCGCCATGGGGTATGCAGAACGTTTTGTGCAGGTTGAGGTGGGACACGTCGCCGCCGAACTTGCCCGGTGCGCACAGGCCGACCATGGCGTTCATGTTGGCGCCGTCGATATACACCTGGCCACCGTTGCTGTGGATGATCGAGCATATCTCACCGATCGCCTCTTCGAACACGCCATGGGTGGACGGGTAGGTGATCATCAGCGCGGCCAGGCGGTCGCGGTGCTCCAGCGCCTTGGCCCGCAGGTCGGCCACATCGACATTGCCGCGGGCGTCACAGGCGGTGACCACCACCTGCATGCCGGCCATGTGGGCAGTGGCCGGGTTGGTACCGTGCGCCGACGATGGGATCAGGCAGATATCGCGATGCCCTTCATTGCGGCTGCGGTGGTAGGCGCGGATCGCCAGCAGGCCGGCATACTCGCCCTGTGAGCCGGCATTGGGCTGCAGCGACACGGCATCGTAGCCGGTGGCAGCGCACAGCATCGCTTCAAGCTCGTTGGTCATCTGCAGGTAACCCTGGCTTTGCTCGGCCGGGGCGAAGGGGTGCAGGTTACCGAATTCGGCCCAGGTTACGGGGATCATTTCGCTGGCAGCGTTGAGTTTCATGGTGCATGAACCCAGCGGGATCATGCTGCGGTCAAGCGCCAGGTCCTTGTCGGCCAGCCGGCGCAGGTAGCGCATCAGTTCGGTTTCGCTGTGATAGCGGTTGAACACCGGGTGTTCCAAGTAGGCCGAACTGCGCAGCAGCGTCTCTGGCAGCAGCGCCGTGCTGGTGGCGGCCAGTGCGTCGAAATCAGGTTGAGGCTGATCGCCGCCCAACAGCTGCCACAGGCTTTGCACATCGGCCTGGGTGCTGGTTTCGTCCAGCGAAATGCCCACATGCCCGGCATCCACCTGGCGCAAGTTGATGCCCTGGGCGCGAGCCGTTTCGTGCAGGCTGGCAGTATTGCCGCCGGTGGCCAGGGTGAGGGTGTCGAACGCGCTGCTGCCCACCGGCTGGATACCCAGCGCACGCAGGCCTGCTGCCAACACCGAGGTCAGCCCATAAATGCGCTCGGCGATGCGCTTGAGGCCCTGGGGGCCATGGTACACGGCAAACATACTGGCGATGTTGGCCAGCAGTACTTGCGCCGTGCAGATGTTGCTGGTGGCTTTCTCGCGGCGAATATGCTGCTCGCGGGTCTGCATCGCCAGGCGCAGGGCCGTTTTGCCGAAGCGGTCGATGGACACGCCCACCAGCCGGCCCGGCATGTCGCGCTTGAACGCGTCACGGGTGGCGAAGTAGGCCGCGTGTGGCCCGCCGAAGCCCAGCGGCACCCCGAACCGTTGGGCGCTGCCGATGGCCACGTCGGCCTCGAATTCGCCAGGCGGCGTCAGCAGGGTGAGTGCCAGCAGGTCGGCTGATACGGCCACCAGCGCGTTGGCATCATGGAACCGCTGCACCACTTCGCGGTAGTCCAGCACTTCGCCGGTGCTGGCCGGGTATTGCAGCAGCGCGCCGAAATACGCACTGACATCGCCCAGCTCACGTTCATCCCCCACCTCGATGCTGATACCCAGGGGTTCTGCACGGGTGCGCAGTACATCGAGGGTTTGCGGGTGGCAGTGGACCGATGCGAAGAAGCTGTGGCTGGCCTTGTTCTTCGACAGGCGCTTGCAGAAGGTCATGGCTTCGGCGGCTGCGGTGGCTTCGTCCAGCAAGGACGCGTTGGCAATCGGCAGGCCGGTCAGGTCGCAGACCAGCGTCTGGAAGTTGAGCAGTGCTTCCAGGCGCCCCTGGGAAATTTCTGGCTGGTAAGGCGTGTAGGCCGTGTACCAGGCCGGGTTCTCCAGCAGGTTGCGCAGAATGGGCGCAGGGGTGTGGGTGTTGTAGTAACCCTGGCCAATATAGCTTTTGAACAGCTGGTTCTTGCTGGCGATGGCTTTGAGCGCTGCCAGCGCATCAGCTTCGCTCTGGCCGTTGTGCTCACCCAGCACGCTGGTGCCTTTGATGGACGCAGGGATGACGGCGTCTGTCATGGCTTGCAGCGAGTCGAAACCCAGGGTGGCGAGCATGGCCTGCTCGTCTTCGGCGCGCGGGCCGATATGGCGGGCGATGAATTCGTTGGCAGTGCCGAGGTTGATGGTCATGGCGGTTTCCTCAGGCGTCGTCGTTGGCGTTGAGCAGGCGGTCATAGGCCTGCTGGTCGAGCAGGGCGGTGACATCGTTCATGTCGGCTGGCTTGAAGCGGAAGAACCAGCCATCACCCATGGGCGCTTCGTTGACCCGCTCAGGGCTGTCGTTGAGGGCGTCATTGACGGCGACCACCTCGCCGGCCAGGGGCATGTACACCCCGCTGGCCGCTTTCACCGATTCCACGGTGGACGCTTCGGCACCCTTCTCGTAGTGCTGAAGCTCGGGCAGTTGCACGTAGACCACATCGCCGAGGGCATTCTGAGCATAGGCCGTAATGCCCACAGTGACAGTGCCATCGGCTTCGACGCGCAGCCATTCGTGATCTTCGGTGAAACGCAACTCGCTCATGGGGGCTCCTCGTGAACCGGGACAGTGGCGCGATTGGGCTCGCGCTCTAGGTAGAAGATTGCTAGCAATAATGTGGCCAACTGATGAAAGCCCCTTTAAACCAGCGGGTTGAGCGGGTCATGAGGCTATTGGTGGGGGTGGTGTGTAGCGAATTCATTACGATTGGCTTCGACCTAAAAAGCCTTTTCCCTTCAGTCCGTTGGGAGGGTGCGCCTTATAAGGGTCGTTTCGTTTTCGTTACGTCGTTACGAATTCGATACGGCTTGGCGCTTGTTTTTATTGTGCATTGACTCTTCCTTTGATTCTTCACGCTAGGAATCGACTTAGAGATAAGTCGGAAATTTCCTATATTCGGCTTCTGAAATATTTGTCGAACGGGAATGGGATAACCTTCGTTCATAGTTATTAGTTGGGTTTCCTTAGGTAATTGTGCACGCTGGGAATTTATATTTGCATTGGTCAGGTTAATGAGGAGGGAAAGCACTATTCAATAATTGAAAAGGAGTCATGGCGTGTCTCGTAAAAAAAGACAGGTTACCCTGCCACCCACGTTCGTCGGGGCGCAACCCAGTCGGCCAGGGGCCTATAGTTCTTCAGGTAACTTACCTAATCAAACGGGTCCTATTTTGGATGGGTTCACTGCCACCGCTGGCAATGCATTCAGGATCGCAGATGAAGTTGCCAGACGTTTTTATTCAGAACAATTATCCCGCCTGCCCAGTTCGCTTGAGCAGGAAGTCAATGCCCTTGCCGCAGCGTCACTGCCCCCCCTCGGCAACCGTTGTCGAAAGGTTAAACAATGGAATACAGGGGCGATCAAAACTACTGGCCTTGAAACATGCCGATCGCGCGTACCGCACCGAACTGGCCAACCGTTTTTACGGTTCCAGCCCTTTGGGCAAGCATCCATCGACGTACGCTCATGCTGCATTTCAAAATATCGCGTCGGGCCGTATCAAGTCATCGGACCTGCAGCAGGCGTTGAATGATGCTTACCTCGCCGCTTATACGGTACAGCTGCGCGATGCAGAAATTCAGCAGCTCGAAGGGCAGCTTGCAGCGCTGCGGCAAGAGGTTGCGAATGCCGTTGCCCAGGCTGCCATCCAGGCCGAGGCAGAACGGTTAGCCGAGGCCCAGGCTCGCGCCCACGCCGAAGCTCAAGCCTTTGCCGAGGCCGAGGCGCAGGCGCGGGCCCATGAGGAGGCTCAGCGCCGGGCCCATGAGGAAGCCCTGAAGGCGGCGCACGCAGCGGCGCTGGCTCGAGCCCAGGCTGAGGCCGAGGCGCGGCAGGCTGCGGCAGCCAAGGCGGCTGCCGAAAAGGCCTTGGCAGAGCAGGCTATTCGGCAGGCCAATACCTACCTTGTGCCACCTGCAGGGCCAGTGTCCGAGCCCAAGGTGGTCATGTCGTCCGGTGCGCCGCCCGCAGTGGTCGCTGGCGCAGCGCTGGGGAGTGCCATCAGGGCTGCTGTCAGCTCATTGAGTGTGGCGCCGGTGGAGGCGCTGGTCGCGCCGTTTCTGGTTGGCCTCGCCGCCCTGTTGTACGCGCCCAAATTGGGTAATGCCGAACGACGGCGCCCAGCGAAGCCCTTGGGGAACTATCTACTCACCCTGCCGCTGGGCGAGCTTTCGGTTGAGCTTGATGCTGCGGCCCAGGCCGAGGCGGTCGAACGAGGGGCGCTAGACCTTCCATTTCGCATGGGCGAGAGGCAGGACCTCGATGGCCCTGCAGAGTTGTTCGCCGCGCGTACCGACGGCTCAGCCCTTCCTTCGGCGGTGCCGGTACTGGTCGCCCAGTATGACGCGCAGACCGGCAGCTACACCGTTACCACGGACGACATACCCTCCAGAACAGTGGTCTGGACGCCTGCGGTAGAGTCGTCGGGCAGCTCCACAGTATTACCACCTACCTCGCCCAGCGACAACAAACTGGCAGGCCCGACACTGGAGCCGCTTGACGGCCGGCTGGATGTTTACCCGGACCTGCCTGACGTCGGGTTCGATGACTACGTCATCATTTTCCCGATCGACTCCGGGTTGGCTCCGCTTTATGTGATGTTCAAGAGCCGCCGGAACCTTCCGGGGGTCGTGACGGGGAAAGGTAAACTTATCGATGGTACGCTTCTTGTCGAAGGCGCTCGGGAGGGCATACCTATTCCTGCTCAGATTGCCAGTAAGTTGCGAGGAAAAAAATTTAGTAGCTGGGGCGCTTTTCGTCGAAGGTTTTGGCAAATGATTGGAAGAAGCCCACTGTTTGAAGGGCAATTTGATACTGCTGATCTTTTGGCGATGCGACGTGGGCGAGCCCCCGTCGCTTTCGCCAGCGAGCGAGTCGGTCATCGGAATAAGTGGGAGCTACATCATATCGTAAGTATTTCTGATGGGGGAGGTGTTTATGATTTCGATAACCTTGTTTTAATGGGTACACATCATCACATCCAGAGGCATAAAGGTAAATAAATTATGCAGGAAAAAATATCTGACTATACCGAACAGGAATTTTTTAGACTTGTTTACGGTATCTATCATGCAGATCCGGTGTTGTATCCCTCTGACCGTGCTCACTCAAGCGGGATTATCAAATTCGAGAAGCTTTCGGAACACCCTAAAGGATGTGATGTGATTTTCAAACCTAGCAAGGTGGGTATCAAAGATTCACCTCAAGCTATTGTCGATGAAGTCAAACGCTGGCGCCAAGAACAAGGCCTGCCAGGTTTCAAAGACGCCTGACCTCCCTATAGCCCCCCGCCCGTATCCGGTCGAGGGGCTACTTCACGGCATAGCGTCATAAGCCCGCTTGGCTCACTGAAAAAACGGCAACCCCAAGCACAGCTTGATCACCATCAGATTGATCAGGTCACTGAGGAACGCCTCACGAATGGAAAAATTGGGGCAGCCATCGCGGTCAGTCATTCGTCATCCATTTCCCAAAGATCAAGGCCTGCCTCGGTTTTCATTGCAGATAGAAAACGCAAAACCTATTCTCGCCCCGCATGCGAATGCCGTTGTCTAGGAGGTTGTCTCGGCTGCTCCTGCGGTCCTAACCGTATTCAGGCACCTCATCATTGAAATGCAACGATGTCAGACATTTTCAGGGCCTGTAAGGCATTTGAAGTAACGTGAGGGCCGTGATGGCCAAGCGAACGAGGCAGTGAACGTGGCTCTACCCAACCGTGAAAACAGGCTCTACACGCTAGATGTGCTACGTGGCGTGGCTGCTTTGTGCGTCGTATTCTGGCATTGGCAGCATTTTTTCTACGACGGCGGCGCGCCTGTCAATTTCGATCCTGCCCAGCAGCCGTTCTTCAAGCCTTTTACGCTGCTGTACCAGCACGGGGGCCTGGCAGTTCAGCTGTTCTTCACGCTTTCCGGGTTTGTTTTCTATTGGCTTTTCGCTAACGAGGTGGCCAGCCGCTCCCTTCCTGCTGCGCGCTTCGCCTGGGATCGTTTAACTCGGTTGTATCCTTTGCACCTGGTGACCTTCCTGGTAGTGGCTGGGTTACAAAGTGCCTATTCGAACAGTCATGAGGGCTATTTCGTCTACCCCTTCAATGATGCTTACCACGCCGTACTCAATCTGTTGATGATGCCTGCGTGGGGGCTGGAAAAAGGTTGGTCGTTCAACGCGCCGATCTGGTCCGTGTCAGTAGAGATGTTGTTGTATGCCGTATTCTTTCTGGTCTGCCTGAGCCGCCGCTGGAGATGGCCGCTGACCCTGTTAGCACTGGCATTGGGAAGCTATCTTTACCCGCAGGTGTACAAGCTTGGCAGCGGCGTGCTCTGCTTTTTCATCGGCGGTGTGACCTATGGGTTGCTGCAACAGATCAGGCGCTGGGCAGGCGACACCGGCGCCGTGTGGGTTACGGTGCCGTTATGCATCGTTGCGTGGGCGTGGTTGATCCATGGGGCCGATGCATTGAACGGTAACCTGCTTCTATATGTGTGCTATCCGCTTCTGGTGGCGGCGCTGGCGGGGCTGGGCTTTCGTTGGCAAGGGCTCGGACGGCGTTGGGGCTGGCTGGGGGATATCAGCTACGCGTCCTACCTCATTCACTTTCCGCTGCAAATCATCTTTGCCCTAGTGCTCGATGCCTTTGCTTTTCCGCGGGCGGTGTTCTACCAGGAATGGGTGATGCTGCTGTTTTTTGCCATCCTCATTCCATTGAGCTTGGTAAGCCACCGCTGGCTTGAACGCCCTGTTCAGCGCTATCTGCGTCAACGTCGCCCGGCAGCGCTCGGCCAAGAATGAGCGTCATAAGTGTTCTCCGGGCGCCGCCTGACCTCAGCTAATGCCCCCCGCCCGTACCCGGGTGAGGGGCTAGTTCACGGTATAACCCGCAGCGTCATAAGCCAGCTTGGCTCACTGAAAAAACGGCAACGCCAGGTACAGCTTGATCACCACCACATTGATCAGGTCAATAAAGAACGCCCCTACCATCGGCACCACCAGAAACGCCACATGGGACGGCCCGAAACGCTGGGTAACCGCTTGCATGTTGGCGATTGCAGTTGGCGTAGCGCCCAGGCCGAAACCGCAGTGCCCGGCAGCGAGCACGGCAGCATCGTAGTTGCGCCCCATCACGCGGAAGGTCACGAAGATGGCAAACAGTGCCATCACCAAGGTCTGCGCGGCTAGCAGCACGAAGAAGGGCAGGGCCAGGGCTGACAGGTCCCACAGCTTCAACGACATCAGGGCAATGGCCAGGAACAGCGACAGGCTGACATTGCCCAGCACCGATACTTCCCGCTCGAACACCTGATAGAAACCAAAGGCCGAGAGCCCGTTGCGCAGCACCACGCCCACAAACAGCACGCACACGAAGTTCGGCAGTTCGAAGGGGGTGCCTTTCAGCAACCCGTTCAGTAGTGTGCCTGCCAGTAGGCTCACGGCAATCAGGGCCAGGGTTTCGATGAAGGAAAAGGACGTGATGAGGCGTTCTTTTTCAGGTTGCTCGAAACCCGTGGGCAGTTGCGGTGCATCGCCCGCAAGGCCGGGTGGGGTAACCCGCTTGATCAGCAGGCGGGCAACCGGGCCGCCGATCAGGCCACCGAGTACCAGGCCGAAGGTAGCAGAGGCCATGGCCAGTTCCGACGCTGAAGCCAGGCCGTAGGTTTCTGAGAACGTCGCGCCCCAGGCGGCACCGGTGCCGTGGCCCCCCGACAGCGTGATGGAGCCGGCCAGCAAGCCCATCAGCGGGTCCAGGCCCAACGCTGTAGCCAGGCTGATGCCCAGCGCATTCTGCACCACCAGCAGGCTGGTGACCGCAAGCAGGAACACACCTACCGCCCTGCCGCCTTTTTTCAGGCTGGCGAAGTCGGCGCTCAGGCCGATGGTGGCGAAGAAGGCCAGCATCAGTGGGGTTTGCAGGGAGGTGTCAAACTGCACGTGCAGGTCGAAACTGCGCATCGCCAGCAGCGCGATGGCTACCACCAAGCCACCGGCCACAGGCTCGGGAATGTTGTAGGCGCGCAAAAAACCAATGCGCGCGACCAGGCCGCGCCCGAGCAGCAACACCAGGGAGGCAGCCACCAGCGTGCCGTAAAAATCGAGTTCTAACATCAGGTACTCTCGTTATATCCAGTAGCGAACCACAGACCGCTCTTGGGCGGTTTAGCGGGGTGACAGGCAGGATTGCACTGCTGTCATTCTACGAGGCACACGTCAGAGCGTATCTGGCGAAATCCTAGGAAAAGTCTGAACAATTCAGGGAAACTGCCGACAAAATCAGCCTTTCCCCGGAATGCCGTACTTTTTCAGGCGCTGGGCGATGGCGGTGTGGGAGGTTTGCAGGCGGGCCGCCAGTTGCCGGGTTGAAGGGTAGCTGGCGTACAGGCGTTGCAGCAGCTCGCGCTCGAAATCGCCTACCGCCTGCGCCAGGCTGGCCACGTCGCCGTCGTGGCCACGGGCGACCGAGGTGCCGGCGATATCCAGGTCGCCGATATCCACCAGGTTGCTCTCGCAGATGGCCGCAGCGCGGAATATCACGTTCTGCAGCTGGCGCACGTTGCCCGGCCATGGGTTGGCCAGCAGTGCTGAATGGGTTTCCGGGGTGAGCCGGCAGGCCGGGCGTTGGATTTGCGTGCAGGCTTGCTGCATGAAGAAGTGCGCCAGCATGATGATGTCCTGCCCCCGGTCGCGCAGCGGCGGCACCTGCAGGTTGAGCACGTTCAGGCGGTAGAACAGGTCTTCGCGGAACGTACCCTCGGCCACCATTTGCTCCAGGTCGCGGTGGGTGGCGCTGATGATGCGCACATTCACCTTCACCTCCCGGTCCCCACCCACCCTGCGGAAGCTGCCATCGCTGAGAAAACGCAGCAGCTTGGCCTGCAGGTAGGGCGACATTTCACCGATTTCATCGAGGAACACCGTGCCCTGGTTCGCCAGCTCCATCAGCCCCGGCTTACCGCCGCGCTGTGCGCCGGTAAAGGCGCCCGGGGCATAGCCGAACAGTTCGCTCTCGGCCAGGCTCTCGGGCAGCGCGGCGCAGTTCAGGGCCAGGAACGGGGCGCTGCTGCGGCTGCTGATGGCATGGCAGGCGCGCGCCACCAGCTCCTTGCCGGTGCCGGTTTCGCCATGCACCAGCAGCGGTGCGTCCAGCGCCGCTACCCGCAGGGCCCGTGCCTTGAGGGTGCGAATGGCAGGCGATTCGCCCAGCAGTGCATCGAACCCTTCGGCGTGGTCGTGGCGCAGGGCCGACAGGCGCTCGCCCATGCGTGTTGGCGGGTACAGGGTCAGCAGGCCGCCGGTGTGGGTGATCGGCATGGCATCGAGCAGCAGGCTCTGGCCGTTGAGCTGCATCTCGCGCATGGGCAGGTGGAAGTTGCTTTCCAGCAGGGTGGGCAGCAAGGCCGGGTCGCCGAACAGCTCGCCCACCGACCGCCCGGTGGACTCGCGGCCGCACAGGGCGATCAAGGCGGGGTTGGCCAGCAGCACCTTGCCCGCACGGTCTACAGCCAGCACAGGGTCGCTCATGGCCGTGAGCAGGGCATCGAGCTGCAGGTGGCGCCGTTGGCCCGGCAGGATGTCGACCACCTCTACGGCCTGTACGCCTGCTACGTCGAACAAGGCATCGTGCAGCTCTTCGAGTACCGCCGGGCTCAGGGTGGGGGCGTCGATGTAGACGTTTGGCGGCACCATCTCCACCGCATCCAGGTTGAGGTGGCGGGCACCGAGCAGGGCCAGGACTTCCTGGGTGATGCCGACACGGTCGATGAAGCTGACGTGGATACGCATTGGGGCAATCGGATATGGCCGGGGAGGGCGCTAGTATGCCTCAACATCGCCGCGCCCGTGACGGCCCCGGCCTACCCCAGGTGTTCGGGCTTGATCGGGTCGCCAGACTTCACATCCAGTTTTGCGCGGATGTCTTCGAACATCCAGTCGTAGATGCGGTGGGGCGAGGCCAGGCTTTCGAATTTCTTCGGCGCAGCCAGGTAGGCCTGGGCCCTGCGCGTCAGTTGCATGAGAAAGCTGGGCAGTACCTGGTCCTTGGGCAGGAAGAAGGCCTCATCCACCGGCTTGCCCTCGATGCTGCCGTGCATGCGGAACTGGATGCCTCGGCCCTCAGTGGGGTCGGTAGACGCCTCGTAGTCCACTTTCAGGTCATAACTGTGGTCGTTCTTGTTGAGCGCTGTGCGCTCGATGTGTACGTGACCGGGCTCGTACTTGGCCATGGGGGTCTCCTACGCAAAGGTTATGGCGGGCGCTGCACGCCCGCCGACTGCAATCAACGGTAGCTGATCCCGGGGGTTGCGGTTGAAACGCGGGTGCCGGCAGTGCCCTTGACGATGTCTTCGATGTTGGCCAGTGAACTGATCACTGCCACCTTGCCGGTATGCCGGGCGAAATCGCAGGCTGCCTGCACCTTCGGCCCCATGGACCCGGCCGCGAAGCCCAGCTTGCCCAGCTCATCGGGGTGAGCCTGGGCAATGGCCTTCTGCGTTGGCTTGCCAAAGTCAATGTACGCCGCATCCACGTCGGTGGCGATGACCAGAAGGTCTGCCTCCAGTTGCTCGGCCAGCAGCGCCGAGCACAGGTCCTTGTCGATGACGGCCTCGATGCCCTTGAGCCTGCCGTTTTCATCGTACAGGGTGGGGATGCCCCCGCCACCGGCACAAATCACGATGGTGCCTTTTTCCAGCAACCATTTGATCGGGCGGATCTCGAAGATGCGCTTGGGCGCGGGGCTGGCGACCACACGCCGATACTTGTCGCCGTCGGCCTTCACCACCCAGCCTTTTTCTGCCGCCAGCCGCTGGGCTTCGGCCTGGCTGTACACCGGGCCGATGAATTTGGTGGGGTCGTTGAAGGCAGGGTCGTCAGCGTCCACTTCCACCTGTGTCAGCAGGGTGGCAAAAGGCACCTCGGCGTCCAGCAGGTTGCCCAGTTCCTGCTCGATCATATAGCCGATCATGCCTTCGGTTTCCGCCCCCAGCACATCCAGGGGGTAGGCTTCGTCGGGTTTGTAGGCCATGCCCTGCAGGGACAGCAGCCCTACCTGCGGGCCATTGCCGTGGGCGATCACCAGCTCGTTGCCCGGGTGAATCCTGGCGATCTGTTCGGTGGCGGTACGGATGTTGGCCCGCTGGTTCTGGGCGGTCATCGGTTCACCGCGACGCAGCAGGGCGTTGCCGCCCAATGCAACCACGATTCGCATGGGAGATGTCCTTGTTAGGGAAGCTACAAGCTTCAAGCTTCAAGGAGAGGCGGGGGCGCGTAATGGGCCGCTTTTTCTTGTGGCTTGGAGCTCGAAGCTTGCAGCTGTAAGCGTTTAGAGGTCAGCCAGGGTCGATACCAGGATCGCCTTGATGGTGTGCATGCGGTTTTCGGCCTGCTCGAACGCGATGCAGGCGGGCGATTCGAACACGTCGTCGGTCACTTCGATGCCGTTGGCCAGGTCCGGGTACTGTTCGGCGATCTGCTTGCCTACCTTGGTTTCGCTGTTATGGAATGCCGGCAGGCAGTGCATGAACTTGGTCCGTGGGTTGCCGCTGGCCTTCATCAGCTCAGGGTTCACCTGGTAGGGTTTGAGCAGCTTGATGCGCTCGCCCCAGGCTTCGATCGGCTCGCCCATCGACACCCACACGTCGGTGTGGATGAAGTCCACATCCTTGACTGCAGCCTTGGCGTCTTCGGTGAGGGTAATGCGTGCGCCGCTTTCCTCGGCGTACTGCTTGCACCGCTGCACCAGGTCATCGTGGGGCCACAGGCTCTTGGGCGCGGCGATGCGCACATCCATGCCCAGCTTGGCGCCGATCAGCAGCAGGGAGTTACCCATGTTGTTGCGTGCATCACCCAGGTAGGCGTAGCTGATGTCGTGCAGCGGCTTGTCGCTGTGCTCACGCATGGTCAGCACGTCGGCGATCATCTGGGTGGGGTGGTATTCGTCGGTCAGGCCGTTGAATACGGGTACGCCCGCGAACTTGGCCAGTTCTTCGACGATTTCCTGCTTGAAGCCCCGGTACTCGATGGCGTCGTACATGCGCCCGAGTACGCGGGCAGTGTCCTTCATGCTTTCCTTGTGACCGATCTGCGACGAGTTGGGGTCGATGTAGGTGACGTTGGCGCCCTGGTCGTAGGCGGCCACCTCGAATGCGCAGCGGGTGCGGGTGGAGGTTTTTTCGAAGATCAGGGCGATGTTGTTGCCCTTGAGGTGTTGCTGTTCGGTGCCGGTGTACTTGGCCCGCTTGAGGTCACGGGACAGGTCCAGCAGGTAGCGCAGCTCGCGGGTGGTGTGGTGTTCGAGGCTGAGCAGGTTGCGGTTGCGGATGTTGAACGCCATGACGGTTCTCCTTGGAGTGCTGAACGCGCCGGCCGCCACCGGGTGGGGCGGCCGGGGTGAGGGAGTCAGTAGTCGATCGGGTCGCGCACGATCGGGCAGGTCATGCAATGGCCACCGCCGCGGCCGCGGCCCAGTTCGCCGGCGCTGATGGTGATCACCTCCACGCCGGCCTTGCGCAGCAGGGTGTTGGTGTAGGTGTTGCGGTCGTAGCCAATCACCACGCCCGGCTCCAGGGCCACCACGTTGTTGCCGTCGTCCCACTGCTCGCGCTCGGCGGCAAAACTGTTGCCGCCGGTTTCGACCACACGCAGCTTCACGCCCAGTTGCTCGCCCACCACCTCGATGAACGATTTGTGTTCGCGGCGCACGTCCATGCCATAGGGCTTGCTCTCGTCGGGGTGGATGATGAACGGCACGATCTCGCTCACCACTTCCGGGAAAACCGTGACCAGGTCGCGGTCGCAGAAGCTGAAGACCGTGTCCAGGTGCATGGCAGCGCGGGATTTTGGCAGGCCAGCCACGATCACCTTCTGCACCGCGCCCTTGGCGAACAGGCTCTGGGCCAGTTGGCCGATGGCCTGGCGCGAGGTGCGCTCACCCATGCCGATCAGCACGATGCCGTTGCCGATCGGCATCACGTCGCCGCCTTCGAGGGTGGCCTGGCCGTGCTGCTTGTCCGGGTCGCCATACCACACCTGGAAATCGGCGCCGGTGAACTGCGGGTGGAACGTGTAGATGGCGGTAGCCAACAGGGTTTCCTGGCGGCGTGCCGGCCAGTACATGGGGTTGAGCGTGACGCCACCGTAGATCCAGCACGTGGTGTCACGGGTGAACTGGGTATTGGGCAGTGGCGGCAGGATGAAGCTCGAATGGCCCAGGTAATCGTTATACATCTTGACCACTTCGGCGCCTTCGCTCTGGGGCAGGTCCTGGCCCGCCACACCGCCGATGAGGAATTCGGCCAGGTGGCGCGGCTCCAGGCCTTCGAGCCAGCTGCGCACTTCGTTGGTCAGGCCCACGCCGACGGTGTCGGGGGTGATCTTGCGGTCCAGTATCCATTTCAGCGCTTCAGGTTGCTGCACGATATCGGTCAGCAGGTTGTGCATTTCCAGCACATCCACGCCGCGTTCGCGCATCTTGGTGACGAAGTCGAAATGGTCACGCTTGGCCTGGTCCACCCAGATCACATCGTCGAACAGCAGTTCGTCACAGTTGCTGGGGGTAAGGCGTTTGTGGGCCAGCCCCGGGGCGCACACCAGCACCTTGCGCAGCTTGCCGGCTTCGGAATGCACACCGTATTTTTGTTTCTCAGCGGACATGGTTTCTATCCTCCATACGATTGAAAACGTGGGTCACAACGTGAGGAAACCGCGGTACAGGCCAAAGGCTGCCACCAGGGCGCCGATGACCACGGCCGTGAAGATGAGCTTTTCCACGCGGGTGAACACTGGCTGGCCCAGTTCCCGCTTGGCCTTGGCGAACAGGATCGCGCCAGGTGCGTAGAGCAGGGCCGAAAGCAGCAGGTATTTCACCCCGCCGGCATACAGCAGCCAGATGGCGTAGAGCAGGGCGATGCCACCGATCAGCAGGTCTTTGCGGCGCTCGCGCAGGGCCTGTTGGTAGGTTTCCCCGCGCACGGCCAGCAGTACGGCGTAGGCAGCCGACCACAGGTAGGGCACCAGGATCATCGAGGTGGCGAGGTAGATCAGGGACAGGTAGGTGCTGTTGGAGAACAGCGTGATCACCAGAAATACCTGCACCATGGCGTTGGTCAGCCACAGGGCGTTGGCGGGTACCTGGTTGGCATTCTCGCGGCGCAGGAACGCCGGCATGGTGTGGTCCTTGGCGGCAGCGAACATGATCTCGGCGCACAGCAGCACCCACGACAGCAGCGCCCCCAGCAGCGAGATGATCAGCCCGACGCTGATCAGCACCGCGCCCCAGTGGCCAACCACATGCTCCAGCACGGCCGCCATCGACGGGTTCTGCAGGCCGGCCAGTTCGGGTTGGGTCATGATGCCCAGCGACAGCACGTTCACCAGCACCAGGAACAGCAGCACGGTAATGAAGCCGATCACCGTGGCCTTGCCCACATCAGCGCGCCTGGCTGCGCGGGACGAGAAGATGCTGGCGCCCTCGATGCCGATGAACACCCACACGGTCACCAGCATCATGTTGCGCACCTGGTTCATCACGCTGCCCAGCTCGGGCGTGCCAGCCCCCCAGATGTCGGCGGTGAACACATCCAGCTTGAATGCGAACAGGCAGATGAGTGCGAACAGCACCAGTGGGACGACCTTGGCTACGGTGGTGACCAGGTTGATGAACGCGGCTTCCTTGATGCCGCGCAGCACCAGAAAATGCACCGCCCACAGCAGTACCGAGGCGCCGATGATGGCGGCAGGTGTGTTGCCTTCGCCGAAGAGCGGGAAGAAGTACCCCAGGGTGCTGAACAGCAGCACGAAGTAGCCGACGTTGCCCAGCCAGGCGCTGATCCAGTAGCCCCAGGCCGAGGAAAAGCCCATGTAGTCGCCAAACCCGGCCTTGGCGTAGGCGTACACCCCGCCGTCGAGGTCAGGCTTGCGGTTGGCCAGGGTCTGGAACACGAACGCCAGGGTCAGCATGCCCACGGCGGTAATGGCCCAGCCGATCAGGACGGCGCCAACGCCTGCGCTGGCGGCCATGTTCTGCGGCAGTGAAAAGATGCCGCCACCAATCATGGAGCCGACCACAAGTGCAACTAATGCACCGAGTTTAAGTTTTCCGGAAACATCAGACATTTAACAACTCCTGCCAGGAGAAAGTTGACATCAGATTAAATCCGACGCCGTGGCCATGCCCTGATGTGGATCAGTGCACGGCAGTGTGAAGTCGCAAAAAACTTCACGGGGCTCCTGGAGAGTGCCGACTGCTTCGGCTGCAGGCCTTATGTGCTGGCACCTCCATGTCATTCCAGAGCAGTGGCTCTTGATGGCCTGCGAGGGTTGAAACTAGACGGTTTTGCCGTGATCGCAAATTTTTTGCTGAAATTAAAAGTTTTAACGGTTTAGTGTGAAGGGGTTGGCAACCGCGAGGTTTTTACAAGCGCGTTGCATAGACAATTGAGTTATGAATGGGGTGGGTTGGCGACGTGGGAGGCGCTATACATGCAATGGATTACATGAACATCAATTGGGTTACATGTGTATGACGACAGTTCAGCGATAGGGTGTGGCTTGAAGCATGGGCGAAAACACGCAGAAACTTCCGCTGGGTGCGCTGATCGCGTTGGTGGTGGGCTCCATGATTGGGGGCGGCATCTTTTCATTGCCGCAGAACATGGCAGCGCGTGCCGGTGCCGGCGCGGTGCTGATCGGCTGGGCGATCACTGCGGTGGGTATGCTGGCGCTGGCATTCGTGTTCCAGACCCTGGCCAACCGCAAGCCTGAGCTCGACTCGGGGGTTTATGCCTATGCCAAGGCCGGGTTTGGCGAGTACATGGGCTTTTCGTCGGCCTGGGGGTACTGGATCAGTGCCTGGCTGGGCAATGTCGGCTACTTCGTGCTGTTGTTCAGCACCTTGGGCTTTTACTTCCCGGTGTTCGGCGAAGGCAATACGCCTGCTGCCATCGGCGGCGCGTCGGTGCTGCTGTGGGCCGTGCATTTTCTGGTGATGCGCGGCATCAAGGAAGCCGCGTTCATCAACCTGGTCACCACCGTGACCAAGGTGGTGCCGCTGGTGCTGTTCGTGGTGATCGCGGCCTGCGCGTTTCGCGCCGATATCTTTACCCGGGATATCTGGGGCCAGGGCAGCCCACAGCTGGGCAGTGTGCTGGAGCAGGTGCGCAACATGATGCTGGTGACGGTATTTGTGTTTATCGGCATCGAGGGGGCCAGTGTCTATTCCGGGCGAGCCCAGCGCCGGGCGGACGTGGGCAAGGCCACGGTGGTCGGCTTTGTCGGTGTGCTGGCGTTGTTGGTGCTGGTCAACGTGCTGTCGCTGGGCATCATGGCCCAACCGGAGCTGGCCGGGCTGCAGAACCCCTCGCTGGCCGCGGTACTGGCGCATGTCGTCGGGCCGTGGGGTGCGTTGCTGATCAGCCTTGGCCTGGCGGTTTCGCTGTTGGGTGCCTTGCTGTCGTGGGCGCTGTTGTGCGCCGAGATCCTCTATGCCACGGCTCGGGATCACACCATGCCGCGCTTTCTCGCCAGGGCGAACAACAACCAGGTGCCGGTCAATGCCTTGTGGCTGACCAACAGCATGATCCAGGGGTTCCTGCTGATTACGCTGGTGTCTGCTGGCACTTATACCAGCCTCATCTACCTGGCATCGTCGATGATTCTGGTGCCTTACCTGTGGTCAGCTGCCTACGCGGTGTTGCTGGCCATACGCGCAGAGACTTACGCAGGGCAGGCCGCTGTGCGCCGCAAGGACCTGGCGGTGGCGCTGGTGGCTTTGCTGTATGCCCTGTGGCTGCTGTACGCCGGTGGCCTGAAGTACCTGCTGTTGTCGGCGTTGCTGTATGCGCCTGGTGTCATCCTGTTTGCCAAGGCCCGGCACGAACGTGGGCTGGCGCTGTTCAGCCCGTGGGAAAAGCTGATATTCGCAGCCGTGCTGGCAGGCGCAGGCCTTGCGGCCTACGCGCTGTATTCAGGGCTGCTGAGCCTGTGACGGGGCCGGGCAGGTGTGTTCTGGCCGGGACCAGATCCAAAGGTTGCCCAGGGTCATGCCGGCGATGGCCAGGAACACGGGCCAGTGATGCTCGAGAAACACCAGCATCAACCCTGCACACAGCAACATGCTGACCGTGGCGCTGACCTTGGCCCGCCGCTTGATCACCTTGCCGTTACGCCAGTTGTAGAGGATGGGGCCGAACAAGCGGTGGTTTTCCAGCCAGGCTGACAGGCGCGGCGAGCTGCGCGTCGCCGCCCAGGCCGACAACAGGATGAATTCGGTGGTCGGCAGGCCAGGAATGACGATGGCGACCAAGCCCACCCCAAGGCTTACGTAAGCCAGGATTCCATACAGCAGGCGGGCGAGTTTCGAGCGGGCAGGTTGGGTCATGGTCTCACTGCAAAAACGGTTCGGCCACCGGTCAGGTGCCAGGTACAGCGTATCAGACCAACTGGGCGTCCACGGCGTAGGCGTGTTTCAGCAGTTCGGTGAAACGCGCAAAGGCAGCCACTGCGCCGCGCTCTGCCGCCGCATCTTCCTCGGCCGTAAGGTCCAGGCCATCAAGAATGCGGGTGAACTGCTTCCAGCCCTCGGCCCGTCCGCCTTGCGGCTCGCCCAGGTGGCGGGCGCCGAAGCTGTCGGAGAGGCCCAGCGCAGCGGCGCGCTTGATCAGAAACGCAGCCCCCAGTTTGGAGCCTTCGGAGACGAAGATCCAGCCCATCGCTTCACCCAGGCTGGGGGCCTGCAGGGGACCACGCAGGGCGGCGGGTGCTTGCGTGCCCAGGTCGGCCAGGTCCAGCAGTGCCTGCTGGGCGCGGCAGCGCTGGGCGAGGTCGGGGACAATGGCGACCAGGTCGGGGTCGTTGTACAAGGGCTGCAGTTCGGCCTGGAACAGGTACTGGGCAACGACGAAGCGGGCAAAGCTTTCGCGGCTGTCGAAGGGGGCGTGGGCCTTGACCAGGGCATCCAGCTCGGCGTGCGGGGCGTGGGTGACCTGGTTCAGGCGCTGGGAGCGCAGGGCTGGGCGGTCGGGCATGGGGCAATCCTTGGATGAGGGGTGTTTGAATACAAGACGAAGCAGTGGGGGCGGGTGCGTAAAAAAAGTGATGACCGGCTGGTGGGGCGCCGCGTGGGCGGCGCATCGCGAGCAACGCTCGCGCCACCGAGGGCCTGTCAGATATCCCAGACGACGTTGATGCCAAAATTGCGGCCCGGCATGCTCAGGCGGTCGATGTTGGCGGGCTGGGTCACTGCTGCTTCACCCTGGCCGTCATAGCTGCGCACCGAGTCCCACTGCCAGTATTTTTTGTCGGTGAGGTTGTACAGGCCCGCGTTGATGGTGACGTCGTCGGTCACCTTGTAGTACCCGGTCAAATCCAGCACGCCGTAGCCGGGGGTGCGGAACTTCGATGCCGAGCCATCGGGGGCGTAGTAGGTGCTGTCGTCGACGCGGGTCTTGCGCTTGACCAGCGTCCAGCTCAGCAGGCCACCGTAGTGCTGTTGGTCATAGCCCAGGCCGAACACGCCCTTGAGCGGGTTGACAGTGTTCAGCGGCTGGCCGCTGTCATCGTTGCGGCCGTAGGTGTAGGCCAGCGAGCCCTGCGCATACAGGCCTGGCGCAGCGCCAAGCTGATCGAGGTTCAGGCGGCCCTTGACCTCGGCGCCCTTGATGGTGGCGTGCTTGATGTTGTTGGCCTGGAAGGTCTGCTCCAGGTTGCTGCTCTGCACGGCGTCTTCGTCGATGAAGTCGCGGTACTTGTTGTAGAACACCGCCACATCGAAGTGGCCAGCATCGAAATTGCCACGCAGCCCGGTTTCGAAGCTCTTGCTCTTTTCTGGTTCCAGGTTTGGGTTGCCCTCAACCCGGTAACCCTGGTCCAGGTTCTGGAAGCGCCCGTACATGGCCTTGGCGGTTGGCGTACGGAAGCCCTCAGCGTACTGGCCATAGGCGGTGTAGTGGTCGTCGAATGCGTAGGTCAGGCCGAACTTGGGCGAAACCCGGTGCCAGTTGCGGGCAGAATCGTTCTGGGAGGTAGGCGCCGTACCGGTGGCTTCCAACCCGCGCAGAAAGCGTTCGGTGAAGCGCGGCTCCATGCGGGTGTAGTCGTAGCGGGCACCGGGCAGGAAGGTCCAGTTGTGCCAGCGGATTTCATCCTGCACGAACAGGCTGTAGGTGTTCACGGTCGGGTCCGGGAAATCGCTGACCAGCGCCTGGCCATCGCGGGCACTGTCCTGGCCGATACCACGGCAGGTGCCGCCGATGTTCACGCAGGTGCCAGTGCCGCTGCGTGACCCGGTGATCTTCTCGTGCTTGAGGGTCGTGCCGTAGGTGAGCAGGTGGTCGGTTTGGCCCAGGCTGAAGGCTTTGTCCAGCTGGGCGTCGAATACCCATTGGCGGTCCTTGTAGGTGGTCTGCCGGTCGCGCAGCACCTGCCGCCCGGAGGCCACGTACAACTCGTCGGTGCGTTGGTCGGTCTTGGCGATCTGGTAGTTGAGGCTCCACTTGACCTGGTCGGCGAGCACGCTGTCGAGCGCGAACTGGTGGTTGATGCCAAAGCGCTCGCGGGTGATGGTGTCGTTGCCGGTGCGCATGCGGTAGGAATTCATGGCGCCAAAGCCGGGAATGAACGGGCCGCCCACTGCACTCAGAATGTTCTGGTCACGGTCGTCCTTGTAGCGTTCGTAGGTCAGGCCCAGCCGTGCGTCATCCGCCAGGTTCCAGCCTACCTTCGCCAGCACGTTGGTGGTGCGCGCGTCCATGGGGTTGGCTTCGGTGCGCGACAGGCCGGTGCCGCCATGCTTGCCGTAGCTCTCGGTTTCGTGGCCGTTGCGCTGGCTCAGGTGCAGCAGGGCATCCACGTCACCCTGGCGCCCAGCGACGGTGGCGGAGGTCAGCCAGCTTTCGTCTGCCGAGCTGTAGCCGGCTTTCAGGCGTGCGCCGGCGTCCTGGCCGGGCTTGATGATGTCTTCCGGGTCCAGCGTGAAGTAGCTCACGGCACCGCCGATGGCATTGCTGCCGTACAGCACCGACGCAGGCCCACGCAGGATCTCCACGCGCTTGACGATTTCCGGGTCTACGTAATTGCGCTGGGTTTGCGCGTATGGGCCGTAGAAGAAGCTGTCCGGGATCGACACCCCGTCGATCTGGGTGAGGATTCGCTCACCATCGATGCCGCGGATGTTGAAACCGTTGAGGCCGCTGCGCTGCCCGGTGCCGGCTACCGAGACACCGGGTTCGTAGCGCACCAGGTCCTGGATGCTGTTGACGTTGTTGCGGTCCAGTTGCTCGCGGGTATGCACGCTGACCGTACTGGGCACCTGGGCCACGTCCTGGGCGCTGCGGGTAGCACTGACGGTCATCTGCTGCAGGGCGACCACGCTGCCACCGGCCTTGCTTTCAAGTACCACGTTACCGTTGCTGATCTTGCGATACGCCAGGCCCGTGCCCCGCAGCAGGCGCTCCAGTGCTGCTTCTGGTGTCAGGGAGCCTTGCACCCCTGGGGAGGCGACGCCGTTGGCCAGCTGGGCGTTGAAACCCACCTGCCAACCGGTGACCTGGCTGAACGTGTTGATCGCCGATACCAGGGGTTGCTGGTGGATGCTGAAGCGGTAGTCGCCCATGCGCGTGGTGCTGGCGCTGGCAGCGGGCTGGTCCGCCCAGGCCGGCAGGCTGCAGGCCCCGCAGGCGAGCAGCGCCAGGGTCAGCAGGGACAGACGTCCCGAACGGTGAGGGCGGGTGGACGGGCAATGGGTACCTGTGGACATCGAAAGCGCTCCCTGACGCGCGGTCTGTAATAGGTGATGGCTGCTCTTGTTTTGAACAAGAATCAGTTGCATTGGCTATGACGAGACGGACGAGCCCTTCAGAGTGCGTAAAAATAATTCGCGCACGGCGCCTGCTGCGGGTGGAAAGTGGTCAGTTCAGGATGACCAGCGCGGGGTATTCATGCAGCTGTGCGGAGGTGATGTGTGCCAGCGCGCGCAGGGTTTCCAGCGGCTGGTCCAGGCGATAGTTGCCGGTGACCGCAACGTCTTCAAGGCGCGCGTTGCGGTTGATGATCCAGCCTGGGTAATAGCGGCGCACTTCGGCCAGTACCTGGCTGAGTGGGCAGTTCTCGAATACCAGGCGGCCGTCGACCCAGGCCAGGTCCTTGCGCATGTCCAGGCGCTGGGGTGTACCAAAGCCCTGGGGGCCCACGCTGATGCTGTCGCCCGCGCGCAGGCGGATGCGCTGATCACGTTCGCCCTGCAGGTCGACATCGCCGCGCTGCACCCTGACCAGTGCCTCACCACCCAGGTAGCGCACGGCAAAATCGGTGTCGCGGGCCTGTGCGCGCAACGGCCCCGCCTGCACTTCGAGCGGCTGCGGCGCGCCCTCGGGTACCTGAAAGTAGGCTTCGCCCTGCAGCAGGCGGGCAACTTCGCGCCCGCCCTTGCGGTCACTGGCAAAGGCCGAGTTGGTGTTCAGCAGCACCTTGGCCCCACCCTGCAACTCCACACGCTGGCGTTCACCTACCACAGTGAGGTGATCGGCCTGCAGGCGCACGGGCAGGTTGCCGAACGTGAACAGCCCGGCCACCAGCAAGGCTGCCGTGGCCAGGGGTTTCCAGTGGCTGCGTACGCGGCCACGCCAAGTGCGGCGCTGTTGCCGGTGCAGCCGGGTAGCGGCCTGGTGCACCGCTGCGCCGTTCCACAAGGCTTCTGCTGCAATGTAGGCCTCTGCGTTTTCCGGCGCGGCGCTTAGCCAGGCCTCGAACGCCTGGGTGTCGGCGGCGTCGGCGCACTGCAGGCGCACCAGCCAGTCCAGCGCCTCGTCCTGGGCACGTGCACGGGGGCTGGGCCCGGCAGGTGACGGGCGAGGGGCGGGGTGGTCTGTCACGGTGAGTCCTTGCGTGGTTGATTCCGGATGATCAGGGCTCCGGCACGGCGTGGCAAGTGGCTGGGTTTGCTAAAGGCCCGTAACGCTCATTCGAGCCGCTCGGCCACTCCCAAGCAGATCGCCATGATCAGTTTCAGTTCCTTTTGCACCGTACTGGACGACACCCCCAACTGCTCGGCAATTTCCAGGTAGGTGGCGCCGTGCAGGCGGTTGAGGATGAAGATGCGCTGCTGGCGCTGGCTCAGCTGGTTCAGGCTGACGCTCAAGTGCTTGAGCAACTGTTCGGCGTGGGCGGCATCTTCGCTGCTGCTGGCCGGGGCGGCCACGTTGTGCAGCACGGCTTCTGGCACATCGTCCACCAGCATGCGTGCCTGCACCCGGCGAGCCCGCAGGTGGTCCAGTGCCAGGTTGCGGGCCGTCTGGAACACGAAGGGCTCGATGTGCTCGATGGGCCGCTCACCCAGCGCGCGGGCCACGCGCAGGTAGGTTTCCTGCAGCAGGTCTTCGGCGGTGCTGCGGTTACCGACCATGCGCTGCAAGGTGCGCAGCAGGGAGAGGCGCTGAACGAGAAAGACGGAGTTGAACCGGGACTGACTCACGGGGAAACCTGGCCGACGAAGGGTTAATGATAATGCTTATCATCACCTTCGGAGGTCAAGCGGGTAAATGTCATGGAAAGGTAAACGCCGTGCCCGCAGACACGGCGCGGCACCTAGCGCGCCTGGCAAAGGGCCAGGCAGTTGTCCAGCATGCGGTTGGAGAAGCCCCACTCGTTGTCATACCAGGCCAGCACCTTGAGCATGCGCCCATTGGCCCGGGTGTGGTTGGCATCGAAGATGGAAGACAGCGGGTTGTGGTTGAAGTCGCAGGACACCAACGGCAGGGCGTTGTAGCCCAGTACCCTGGAATGTTGGCTGGCTTCGAGGAACAGCTGGTTGACCTGCTCGGCAGTGGCTTCGCGCTTGAGGTTGACGGTGAGGTCCACCAGCGACACGTTGATCACCGGCACCCGCACGGCCATGCCGGTCAGCTTGCCTGCCAGTTCCGGCAGCACCAGGCCCACTGCCTCGGCAGCGCCGGTTTTGCTCGGGATCATCGACTGGGTGGCGGAGCGGGCGCGGTAGGGGTCGCTGTGGTACATGTCCGTCAGCACCTGGTCATTGGTGTAGGCGTGGATGGTTGTCATCAGGCCCTGCTCGATACCGAACTCGCGGTGCAGCACCTGGGCGATCGGCGCCAGGCAGTTGGTGGTGCACGATGCGTTGGAGATGACTTGGTGCGAGGCGCGCAGCACGTCGTGGTTGACCCCGTACACCACGGTGGCATCCGCGCCCTTGGAGGGGGCCGACACAATCACTTTGCCAGCCCCTGCCGCCAGGTGTGCAGCGGCCTTGGCGCGGTCGGTGAACAGCCCGGTGCACTCGAAGACCACGTCGACGGCTTCGGCCTTCCAGGGCAGTTCGGCAGGGTTGCGGATGGCGCTGACTGCAATGCGGTCACCGTTGACCGTAAGGCTTTCGTGGTCGGCTTCGACCGTGGCGTCGAAGGTGCCGTGCACGCTGTCGTATTTGAGCAGGTGGGCGTTCATGGTGCTGTCGCCCAGGTCGTTGATGGCGACCACCTGCAGGTCCTGGCGGTAGCCCTGGGTGTAGAGTGCGCGCAGGACGTTGCGCCCGATGCGGCCGAATCCGTTGATGGCGATGCGAAGGGTCATGGCGATACCTCTGGCAGTCCGAGTGAAACCTGTGGCACAAAGATGCTTCACTGAAACGGTTTTGTTGTTGGAATTACAAGATTATTCACTTGCAGATAGAAAACAAGCCTTTTTAGTGGCAGTATTTTGTTTAAACCTACAACGAGTGGTTTGGCCCTTGGCCTTGCCGATGCCGCGCGACGCTCTACCATGAGCCTAGGCTGCAATCGGCGGGGCGCCGGCGCCTGGTAAACCGCCCTTACAATTAGCCTGGAGTCCAGTACATGCATCCGCGCATCCTTGAGGTCACCCAACGGCTGGTCGAGCGTAGCCGCGCCACCCGCGAACGCTACCTGCAGCTGATTCGTGGCGCCGCCAGCGAGGGCCCGATGCGTGCCAGCCTGCAGTGCGCCAACTTCGCCCACGGGGTGGCCGGGTGCGGCACTGAAGACAAACAGACCCTGCGCCTGATGAATGCAGCCAACGTGGCCATCGTTTCGGCCTACAACGACATGCTCTCGGCCCACCAGCCGTACCTGCACTTCCCCGAGCAGATCAAGCAGGCCCTGCGCGAGGTGGGTTCGGTCGGCCAGTTTGCAGGTGGCGTGCCGGCCATGTGCGACGGCGTCACCCAGGGCGAGCCTGGCATGGAACTGGCCATCGCCAGCCGTGAAGTGATAGCCATGTCCACCGCCGTGGCCCTGTCGCACAACATGTTCGACGCGGCGCTCATGCTGGGTATCTGCGACAAGATCGTGCCGGGGCTGATGATGGGCGCCCTGCGCTTCGGCCACCTGCCCACCGTGTTCGTGCCGGGCGGGCCCATGGTGTCGGGCATTTCCAACAAGCAGAAGGCCGACGTGCGCCAGCGCTACGCCGAGGGCAAGGCCAGCCGTGAGGAACTGCTGGAGTCGGAGATGAAGTCCTATCACAGCCCCGGCACCTGCACCTTCTACGGCACCGCCAATACCAACCAGCTGGTGATGGAAGTGATGGGCCTGCACCTGCCGGGTGCGTCGTTCGTGAACCCCTATACGCCGCTGCGTGACGCGCTCACCGCCGAGGCGGCTCAGCAGGTCACCCGCATGACCAAGGCCAGCGGCAACTTCATGCCGCTGGGCGAAATCGTCGACGAGAAGGCCTTGGTGAACTCCATCGTGGCCCTGCATGCCACCGGGGGCTCCACCAACCACACCTTGCATATTCCCGCCATCGCCCAGGCCGCTGGCATACAGCTCACCTGGCAGGACATGGCCGACTTGTCCGACGTGGTGCCGACGCTGTCCCACGTCTACCCCAACGGCAAGGCCGACATCAACCACTTCCAGGCCGCAGGGGGCATGGCATTCCTGATCCGCGAACTGCTCGATGCCGGCTTGCTGCACGAAGACGTCAACACGGTGGCGGGTCATGGCTTGCGCCGCTACACCCAGGAACCCTTCCTCGACAACGGCAAGTTGGTATGGCGCGAAGGCCCGCAGCAAAGCCTGGACGAAAGCATCCTGCGCCCGGTGGCCCGGCCATTCTCGGCCGAAGGCGGCCTGCGGGTGATGGAGGGCAACCTGGGCCGCGGGGTGATGAAAGTGTCCGCCGTGGCCCCTGAACACCGCGTGGTCGAGGCGCCAGCGCGAATCTTCCACGATCAGCAATCGCTGGCCGATGCCTTCAAGGCCGGCGAGCTGGAGTGCGATTTCGTTGCCGTGGTGCGCTTCCAGGGCCCACGCTGCAACGGCATGCCCGAGCTGCACAAGCTCACGCCGTTCCTGGGCGTGCTGCAGGACCGCGGCTACAAGGTGGCACTGGTGACCGACGGGCGCATGTCGGGTGCTTCAGGCAAGATCCCGGCCGCCATCCATGTGTGCCCCGAGGCATACGACGGCGGGCCGCTGGCACGGGTGCGCGAGGGTGATAGGGTGCGTGTCGATGGCGCTGAAGGTACGCTACAGGTCATGGTGCCGGCCGATGTGCTGGCCAGCCGCGACCTGCCGCCGGCCCCGCAAGGCAACGACCTGGGGTGCGGGCGTGAGCTGTTCGGCTTCATGCGCATGGCGTTCAGCCCGGCAGAGCAGGGCGCCAGCGCCTTTACCTCTGCCCTGGAGAACCTGAAATGAAGGACCTGCTGGTCGGCGACATCGGCGGCACTAATGCCCGTTTTGCGTTGTGGCGTGACAACCAGTTGCACGAGGTGCGGGTCTTCGCCACAGAGGACTACACCAGCCCGGAGCAGGCCATTGAAACCTACCTGGAAGGCCTGGGTATTCCGCGCGGCGGGCTTGCTGCTGCCTGCCTGGCGGTGGCCGGCCCGGTGAATGGCGACGAATTCCGTTTCACCAACAACCACTGGCGCCTGAGCCGCAGCGCGTTCTGCCAACGGCTGCAGGTTGGCCAACTGCTGCTGATCAACGACTTCACCGCCATGGCCCTGGGCATGACCCGGCTACGCGACGGCGAGTTTCGCGAGGTGTGCGCGGGCCAGGCAGACCCGTCCCGGCCAGCGCTGGTGATCGGCCCTGGCACGGGCCTGGGCGTGGGTTCGCTGCTGCGCCTGGGCGAGCGGCGCTGGCATGCCTTGCCAGGGGAGGGAGGCCATGTCGACCTGCCGGTGGGCAACGCCCGGGAAGCGGCGATTCACCAGCATATCCACGGGCAGATTGGCCATGTCAGCGCCGAAACCGTGCTCAGTGGTGGTGGCCTGGTGCGCCTGTACCAGGCCATGTGCGCGCTGGATGGCGACACGCCCAAACATCAGACCCCCGCGCACATTACCGATGCCGCATTGGGCGGCGAGCCGCGGGCACGGGCGGTGGTCGAGCAGTTCTGCCGCTTTCTGGGCCGCGTTGCCGGCAACAACGTGCTTACCCTGGGCGCCCGTGGCGGTGTGTACATCGTCGGCGGCGTGGTGCCGCGCTTTGCCGAGCTGTTCGTGCACAGCGGGTTTGCGGCCAGCTTCGCTGACAAGGGCTGCATGAGCGGGTACTTCCCCGGCATTCCGGTGTGGCTGGTGACGGCGGAGTTTTCCGGGTTGCTGGGGGCCGGGGTGAACCTGCAGCAGGCGCTGGACCACTGACATGAGCGCTGCCGGCAAATCCATCCTGATGGTGGACGACGATCAGGAAATCCGTGAACTGCTGCAAACCTACCTGAGCCGCTCGGGCTTCCAGGTCAATGCCCAGGCCGACGGTGCAGGGTTTCGCCACGCCCTGGAAACCACGCCCTGCGACCTGGTCATCCTGGATGTGATGCTGCCCGATGAAGATGGCTTCAGCCTGTGCCGCTGGGTGCGTCAGCACCCGCGCCAGGCCCGCGTGCCGATCATCATGCTCACGGCCAGCTCCGACGAAACCGACCGGGTCATCGGCCTGGAACTGGGTGCCGACGACTACCTGGGCAAGCCCTTCAGCCCGCGTGAGCTGCAAGCGCGCATCAAGGCCCTGCTGCGCCGTGCAGAGTTCGGCCAGGCTGCGCCGGGCACCGCCGTGCTGGCGTTCGACGACTGGCGCCTGGACACCGTCAGCCATCGCCTGTTCCACCGTGACGGTGAAGAGGTGATCTTGTCTGGCGCCGACTTTGCCCTGCTCAAGCTGTTTCTCGACCACCCGCAGCAGATTCTCGACCGCGACACCATCGGCAATGCCACACGGGGCCGCGAGCCCATGCCGCTGGACCGCATCGTCGACATGGCGGTCAGCCGCCTGCGTCAGCGGCTGCGCGATACCGACAAACCTGCCCGGTTGATCCGCACGGTGCGCGGCAGCGGCTACCTGCTGGCGGCGCATGTCTGCAATGCGCCCTGAACGGCGCTGGCGCCTGCTGCCGCGCTCCCTGCTGGGGCGCATGCTGCTGCTGACCTTGCTGGTGGTACTGCTGGCTCAAGGCTTGTCGAGCATCATCTGGGTGGCGCAATTGCGCGCCAGCCAACTGCAAGGCCTGCGTGCCAGTGCCAGCAGCCTGGCCCATTCCATGAGTGCCAGCGTCAGTTACTTCCGCTCGTTGCCGGTGGCCTACCGGCCACTGGTGCTCGACCAGTTGCGCAGCATGGGGGGCACCCGCTTCTTCGTGTCGCTCAACGCCCGCCCGCTGGACATGCCGGTGCTGCCGGTTACGCCGCGCAAGCAGGCGGTGATCGATGTGTTCCAGCAAGTGCTGCACGAAGGGCTGGGTTCGCAGATGGAAGTGTCAGTCGAATTCGTCGGGCCGGACGACCTGCGTATTTTCAATAGCGGGCTCAAGCTGGACGAGCTGCCGCGTTCCTGGGCCCATTATTCCCTGACCCTGGAGCCGCTCAAGCCGCCCGTGCTGGTCACGCAGATCCGCCTGGGCGAAGGGGAGTGGCTGTACATCGCCTCGTTGCTGCCAGAGCCCTACACCAGCCTTGAGGCGCAGCGCCTGCCGCGCCAGCAGCTTGGCTTCATCGTCCTGACCACGGCGTTGCTGTTGCTGTTCATCGGTTTGCTGGTGCATTGGCAAAGCTGGCCACTCAAGCGCCTGGCCCGTGCGGCGCGTGAGCTGTCGCTGGGAGCGGACGTGCCGCCGGTGGCCGAGGCAGGTGGCATCGAAGTGATCGAAGTCAGCCGGGCGTTCAACAGCATGCGCGAGCGCATCAGCCGCTACCTGACCGAACGCAGCCAGCTGTTCAGTGCCATTTCCCACGACCTGCGCACCCCCATCACCCGTCTGCGGCTGCGGGTGGAGCTGCTGGAGGACGAGCACCTGCAAGCCAAGTTCAGCCAGGACCTGGACGAACTGGAGCTGCTGGTGAAGGGCGCATTGCAGTGCGTAAAAGACACCGACATCCATGAAAACATCGAGCCGGTGGACCTGAACCAAGTGCTGGAGATTCTCGCCGAGCCCTATCTGCGCGATGGGCGCATCACCCTGGAAGGCAGGGCACTGGCGCCCTACCCAGGCAAGCCGCTGGCGCTGCGCCGCTGCATAGGCAACCTGATCGACAATGCCATCAAGTACGGCGAGCGGGCGCGGTTGCGCATCATCGACGGTGCGGCCGGCTTCGTGCTGCAGGTCGATGACCAAGGCCCTGGCGTGCCGCAGCAGCAGTTGGAGGAAGTGTTCGAGCCCCATGTGCGGCTTGCCGGGCACCAGCAGGGGTACGGGCTGGGCCTGGGTATCGCGCGCAACATCGCCCATAGCCATGGGGGCGAGGTAAGCCTGCTGAACCTGCGTGAGGGTGGCCTGCGCGTAACCTTGTACCTGCCCCGGGGCATGGACTGACCCCCGCGCCGCCGTTGGCGTTGGCATGTCACTGACTGGTGACAAACATGCCCCCGTTCGTGACACCCCGCCCAGCCCCGCTGGCTAGAATCGCCCCACGACTGGCAAGGATCGAGCTGGCCATGAATAACCACAACACCGCTTCGAACAGCTGGCTGGACGCCCCGGCGCATACTGCATGGCGCCTGGCCGAAGGCCAACGGCTGCTGGCCTTCGCCAAGGCGGCAAGGCTGCCCGGTGGCTTCGGCAACCTGCAGGCCAACGGCCAACTTGCGCCGGGTGCTTTCGCAGAAACGCTGACCACCGCGCGTATGACCCACTGTTTTGCCCTGGCCCATTTGCAGGGTATCCCGGGTTATCTGGCCTACGCCGAACACGGCGTGGCCGCATTGCGCGGCCCGCTGTGGGATGAGCATTACCGCGGCTGGTTCGCCCATGCAGAAGGGCGTGAAGACAGTGGCAAGGATGCTTACCTGCACGCTTTCGTTGCCCTGGCTGCCAGCTCGGCAGTGGTGGCCGGCGTTGCCGGTGCGCAGGCGCTGCTCACATTCGCCATACAGGTCATCGAGCAGCATTTCTGGAACGAAGAAGAGGGCGCCCTGCAGGAAACCTTTTCCCGCGCCTGGCAATTGCCCGAGCCGTACCGAGGTGCCAACAGCAACATGCACGGCATCGAGGCGTTCCTGGCCCTGGCCGATGTCACCGGCAACAGCCTGTGGTTGCAGCGCGCCCTGCGCATCGCCGAACGCATCATCCACACCCACGCGGCCCCCAGTGGCTACCGGGTGATCGAACACTTCGACGCCTTCTGGCAGCCGGCCAAGGACTACAACCAGGACCACCCGGCCGATCACTTCCGCCCCTATGGCACCACCCCCGGGCACTCCCTGGAGTGGGCGCGGCTGCTGCTGCACCTGGAGGCCAGCCTGCAGCGCTTTGGCCTGCCGGCGCCGGGCTGGCTGGTGGACAGTGCCCAGGCGCTGTTCGAGGCGGCCTGCCAGCAGGCCTGGCAGGCCGATGGCAGCCCAGGGTTTGCCTACACCCTGGACTGGGCTGGCCAGCCGCTGGTACGGGCGCGCCTGCACTGGGTGCACGCCGAGGCCTGCGCCTGTGCGGCTGCCTTGCTGCAGCGCACCGCAGACCCGCGCTACGAGCTGTGGTACCGCCGCTGCTGGGACTTCATCGCCGAGCATTTCATCGACCTGCAAGGTGGCAGCTGGCACCACGAACTCGACCCGCACAACTGCCCGGCCGGCACCCTCTGGCCAGGCAAGCCCGACCTCTACCACGCCTACCAGGCCTTGCTGCTGCCAGGCTTGCCGCTTGCCCCGAGCCTGGCGACCGCGTTGGCCGGCAATGTAACCAAACGATGACAATCGCGCATCGCTTCGTTACCTGGCGGGGCGCGCACGCTGTTTAGACTCCATGCAACGCAAGCGACCGACTTGCACGGCATAACAACAATAAGGTGTTTCAATGACTTCCTACCTTCGTCTCGCTGCCGCTATCTCGCTGGCCTCGCTAACCCCCCTCGCTGCCCAGGCTGCCGACGCCAAAGGCACTGTCGAAGTGGTGCACTGGTGGACGTCCGGGGGTGAAAAAGCCGCCGTCGATGTGCTCAAGGCCCAGGTCGAAAAAGACGGTTTCACCTGGAAGGATGGCGCCGTTGCCGGTGGCGGTGGTGCCACCGCCATGACCGTGCTGAAAAGCCGTGCCGTAGCGGGCAACCCGCCGGGCGTGGCCCAGATCAAGGGGCCGGACATCCAGGATTGGGCCGCCACCGGGCTGCTGGACAGCGACGTGCTCAAGGACGTTGCCAAGCAAGAGAACTGGGATTCGCTGCTCGACAAAAAAGTCGCCGACACGGTCAAGTACGACGGTGACTACGTGGCCGTGCCGGTGAACATCCACCGCATCAACTGGCTGTGGATCAACCCCGAAGCCTTCAAGAAAGCCGGCATCGACAAGGCGCCCGCTACCCTTGACGAATTCTACGCAGCCGCCGACAAGCTCAAGGCCGCCGGCATCATCCCGCTCGCCCACGGCGGCCAGCCTTGGCAGGACAGCACGGTGTTCGAGACCGTGGTGCTGTCGGTAATGGGGCCGGATGGCTACAAGAAGGCCTTCGTCGATCTGGACAACGCCACCCTCACCGGGCCTGAAATGATCAAGGCGTTGGCCGAACTCAAGAAGCTTGCCACCTACATGGACCCGGACGGCAAAGGCCAGGACTGGAACCTGGAGGCCGCCAAGGTCATCAACGGCAAGGCCGGCATGCAGATCATGGGCGACTGGGCCAAGAGCGAGTGGACCCTGGCGAAGAAAACCGCCGGCAAGGATTACCAGTGCGTACCCTTCCCGGGTACCGACAAGGCCTTCCTCTACAACATTGATTCGCTGGTAGTGTTCAAGCAGAAGGACGCCGGCACCGCCGCAGGCCAGCAGGACATCGCGCGCAAGGTCATGGGCGAGGAATTCCAGAAGGTGTTCAGCACCAACAAGGGGTCCATCCCGGTGCGCAACGACATGCTCGCCGACATGGGCAAGTACGGTTTCGATGCCTGCGCCCAGACATCGGCCAAGGACTTCCTGGCCGACGCCAAAAATGGCGGCCTGCAGCCAAGCATGGCGCACAACATGGCCACCACGCTGGCCGTGCAGGGGGCCTTCTTCGATGTGGTGACCAACTACATCAACGACCCCAAGGCCGACCCGGCCGATGCGGCGAAGAAGCTGGCGGCGGCGATCAAAGCGGCCAAGTAACGCCCTCAGGGCCGTATCGCCGGCCAGCCGGCGCCTGCAGGCATGCCTGTGTGGCGCGGGCTGGCTGGCGGCAGGGCCGGGACTGACTTGTACAAGGGGCTGCCCAGGCCCCGGGTAATCACACCATGACTACAGCAACCGCGAAACTGCGGGCATCCCCCCTGGACGCCTTGCAGCGCTGGCTACCTAAACTGGTACTGGCGCCCAGCATGTTCATCGTGCTGGTAGGGTTCTACGGCTACATCCTCTGGACCTTCGTGCTGTCCTTCACCACCTCGACCTTCTTGCCCACTTACAAGTGGGCGGGGCTGGCCCAGTATGCGCGGCTGTTCGACAACGACCGCTGGTGGGTGGCGAGCAAGAACCTGCTGGTGTTCGGTGGCCTGTTCATCGCCATCAGCCTGGCCATCGGCGTGTTGCTGGCGGTGCTGCTGGACCAGCGCATCCGCCGCGAAGGCTTCATCCGCACCATTTACCTGTACCCCATGGCATTGTCGATGATCGTCACCGGTACGGCCTGGAAGTGGCTGCTGAACCCGGGCATGGGCCTGGACAAGCTGCTGCGCGACTGGGGCTGGGAGGGTTTTCGCCTGGACTGGCTGATCGACCCTGACCGGGTGGTGTACTGCCTGGTGATTGCGGCGGTGTGGCAGGCGTCCGGGTTCATCATGGCGATGTTCCTGGCGGGTTTGCGCGGCGTCGACCCGTCGATCATCCGTGCGGCGCAGATCGACGGTGCCAGCCTGCCGCGCATCTACTGGAAGGTGGTGCTGCCCAGCCTGCGCCCGGTGTTCTTCAGCGCCGTGATGATCCTGTCGCACATCGCCATCAAGAGCTTCGACCTGGTGGCAGCGATGACCGCAGGTGGCCCGGGCTATTCGTCCGACCTGCCGGCCATGTTCATGTACTCGTTCACCTTCAGCCGTGGGCAGATGGGCATGGGCTCGGCCAGTGCCATTCTGATGCTGGGCGCCGTGCTGGCCATCCTGGTGCCCTACCTGTATTCCGAACTGCGGAGCAAACGCCATGCATAGCGCTGTCGACAAACCGGCCTTGAGCCCGGCGCGGCTGGCCATCCATGCCGTGCTGCTGGTGGCGGTACTGCTGTACCTGGTACCGCTGGTGGTGATGCTGCTGACCAGCTTCAAAACCCCCGAAGACATCGGTACCGGCAACCTGCTGAGCTGGCCGACGGCGATCACCACTGTGGGGTGGGTCAAGGCCTGGGGCACGGTGAGTGGCTACTTCTGGAACTCGATATTGATCACCGTGCCGGCGGTGGCCATTTCCACTGCCATCGGTGCGCTCAACGGCTACGTGCTGTCGATGTGGCGGTTCCGCGGCTCGCAGCTTTTTTTCGGGCTGTTGCTGTTCGGCTGCTTCCTGCCGTTCCAGACCGTGCTGCTGCCCGCCTCGTTTACCTTGGGCAAGCTGGGGCTGGCCAGCACCACCACCGGGCTGGTGCTGGTGCACGTGGTCTACGGCCTGGGGTTTACCACGCTGTTCTTCCGCAACTTCTACGTGAGCATCCCTGATGCTCTGGTGAAGGCCGCACGGCTGGACGGGGCCGGGTTCTTCACCATCTTCCGGCGCATCATCCTGCCCATGTCCACGCCCATCATCATGGTCTGCCTGATCTGGCAGTTCACCCAGATCTGGAACGACTTTCTGTTTGGCGTGGTGTTTTCCAGCGGCGACTCGCAACCGATCACCGTGGCCCTGAACAACCTGGTCAACACCAGCACCGGGGCCAAGGAATACAACGTCGACATGGCCGCGGCAATGATCGCCGGGCTGCCGACGCTGCTGGTCTATGTGGTGGCAGGCAAATATTTCGTGCGCGGGCTCACGGCCGGCGCAGTCAAGGGGTAAGTCATGGCAACGCTCGAACTTCGCAATGTGAACAAGACCTACGGCAGCGGCCTGCCGGACACCCTCAAGGATATTCAGCTGGCCATCAAGGACGGGGAGTTTCTGATTCTGGTAGGGCCTTCGGGCTGCGGTAAGTCCACGCTGATGAACTGCATCGCTGGCCTTGAGCAGATCACTGGCGGCGCCATTCTGATCGACCAGCAGGACGTCAGCGGCATGAGCCCCAAGGACCGCGACATCGCCATGGTGTTCCAGTCCTATGCGCTGTACCCCACCATGAGCGTGCGGGAAAACATCGAGTTCGGCCTGAGGATCCGCAAGATGCCCCAGGCGGCCATTGACGAAGAGGTGGCGCGGGTGGCCAAGCTGCTGCAAATCGAGCACCTGCTGGCGCGCAAACCCGCGCAGCTGTCGGGCGGCCAGCAGCAGCGGGTGGCCATGGGCCGCGCGTTGGCGCGCAGGCCGAAGATCTATCTGTTCGATGAGCCGCTGTCCAACCTCGATGCCAAGCTGCGCGTAGAGATGCGCACCGAAATGAAACTGATGCACCAGCGCCTGAAGACCACCACCGTGTATGTCACCCATGACCAGATCGAGGCCATGACCCTGGGTGACAAGGTGGCGGTGATGAAGGACGGCATCATCCAGCAGTTCGGCACCCCGCAGCAGATCTACAACGACCCGGCCAACCAGTTCGTCGCCAGCTTCATCGGCTCGCCGCCCATGAACTTCGTGCCCGTGCGGGTGACGGCGCAGGGCGGCTGCCTGGTGGCCGTGCTGGACAGTGGCCAGGCGCGTTGCGAATTGCCGTTGCCCGGCGCTGCTGCCGAGCTGGAAGGGCGCGAGATCATATTGGGTATCCGCCCCGAGCAGATCGCCCTGGGCGGTGCGCAGGGCAATGGCCTGCCCGGCATCCGCGCCGAGGTGCAGGTTACCGAACCCACCGGCCCCGACCTGCTGGTGTTCGTCACCCTCAACCAGACCAAGGTGTGTTGCCGACTGGCGCCGGATGTGGCGTGCCGGGTAGGTGACACGCTTGCCCTGCAATTCGACCCGGCACGGGTGCTGCTGTTCGACGCTGCAAGCGGCGAACGGCTGCGCCTGGCCAGCACCACCGCAAGCGTAATGGACAACGCGGCTGCCAGTACGGGCCGTTGACTCGTCAACACCATCAAATAAGAAAAAAGAGGACGTAAAGGGATGGAACAGCGCAAACGCACCACCGCCTGGGGCTCATTGGCCCTGTTGGCACCGCTGGCAATGGCCTGCAGCACTGCCGCTCAAGCTGCCGAGGCCTTTTCCAGTGAATCGAAATGGATGACCGGGGACTGGGGTGGCACCCGTACCGAGCTGCTCGACAAGGGCTACGACTTCACCGTCGACTACGTGGGGGAGGTGGCCGGTAACCTGCGCGGCGGCTACAACCACGACAAGACGGCGCGCTACAGCGATCAGTTTGCCTTGGGCGCGCACCTGGACCTGCAAAAGATTCTTGGCTGGCACGATGCCGAGTTCAAGCTGGCGATCACCGAGCGCAGCGGCCGCAACCTGTCCAACGACCGCATCAGCGACCCGCGCGCCGGGCAGTTCAGCTCGGTGCAGGAAGTATGGGGCCGTGGCCAGACCTGGCGCCTGACCCAGATGTGGGTCAAGCAGAAGTACTTTGATGGCGCACTGGACGTGAAATTCGGCCGGTTTGGCGAGGGCGAGGACTTCAACAGCTTCCCGTGCGACTTCCAGAACCTGTCGTTCTGCGGCTCGCAGGTGGGCAACTGGGTGGGCGGCATCTGGTACAACTGGCCGGTGAGCCAGTGGGCGCTGCGGGTCAAGTACAACATCACGCCGGAGTTCTTCGTGCAGGTGGGCGCGTACGAGCAGAACCCCTCCAACCTGGAAACCGGCAATGGCTTCAAGCTCAGCGGCAGCGGCACCAAGGGGGCGATCCTGCCGGTGGAAATGGTCTGGTCGCCCAAGGTCAACGGCCTGCCGGGCGAGTACCGCCTGGGTTACTACTACAGCACTGCCGACGCCCAGGACGTTTACAAGGACGTGAACGGCAATGCCCAGGGTATCAGCGGGTCGGGCTTCAAGTCCCATTCCAGCAAGCATGGCTGGTGGGTGGTGGCGCAGCAGCAAGTCACGGCCCAGGCCGGGGACGTCAACCGTGGCCTCAGCCTGTTCGCCAACTTCACCGTGCATGACAAGGCCACCAACGTGGTGGACAACTACCAGCAGGTGGGCATGGTGTACAAAGGCGCGTTCGATGCACGCCCCAAAGACGACATCGGCTTTGGCATCGCGCGTATCCATGTCAACGACGATGTGCGCAAGCGCGCGCAGCAGCTCAACGCGCAAAGCGGCATTGACGATTACGACAACCCGGGCTTCGTGCCACTGCAGCGCACCGAGTACAACGCCGAGCTGTACTACGGTTTCCATGTGACCAACTGGCTGACCGTGCGCCCCAACCTGCAGTACATCAAGAGCCCGGGCGGGGTGGACGAGGTGGATAACGCGCTGGTCGCAGGCCTGAAGATTCAGTCGTCATTCTGACGCCATTTGTTGTAAATTTACGCCAATCCCTTTTTGGCGCCCGCTACCCACTGCCCCGCAGTGGGTAGCGGGGACAGGCCGAGACAGCGCTACCTCAAACAACAAGAGCCCTGAACCATGCCGGAACATCCGCTTCATCGCTTCTTTGCCTCGCAGCGGCCGCGGCCGACGTTCGAGTGGGAGCGTTACCAGCAGCGTGATGTGCTGGTCATCGATCACCCCCGCTGCCAGGCGGTGTTCAGCCGCCAGGGCGCGCAACTGCTGCACTTCCAACCGGCAGGCGAACGGCCCTGGCTGTGGTGCGCCGAGCAGTGGCCGCAGGTGGGTGCCATCCGCGGCGGTGTGCCGGTGTGCTGGCCGTGGTATGGCCGCCACCCTAGCGAGGATTTGTGGCCAGCCCATGGCTGGGCGCGGTTGCTGGACTGGAAGCTGATGGACAGCCAGGAGGACGAGCAGGGGGTCAGCCTCAGGTGGCGGCTGGAGCTTTGCGATTGGCAGGTGGACCTGCACGCCCAGTTGGGCAGCCGCATGGAGCTGAGCCTGAGCACCGAGCACCAGGACAGCGAGCCTTGCCAGCTGAGCCATGCGCTGCTGGCGTACTGGCGTATCAGTGACGTATCCGAGATAGCGCTGTCCGGGCTGGAAGACATCGAAGGTTATGACCGGCTCAGCCGTCAGGCCTGCCGCCAGGGTGGCGCCTTGAAGCTCAAGGGCGGCTGCCAGCGGGTGTACCCGGGCATACCCCGGGTGCAGTTGCAGGACCCGGCCTGGCAGCGCGAGCTGTGCATCGACACCGGTGACAGCGATGACACGGTGGTCTGGCACCCGGGCAGCCGGCCCTTACTGGGTGTGACGGGCCGCGAGTGCCAGCGCTTCGTGTGCGTCGAAGCGGCCAGCGGCAGTGACGAAGGCCTGAGCCTGGCACCGGGGCAGCGCGCGCACCTGAGCCTGCAAGCGCACCGGCTCAGTTGAGCTCGTCGTCCTCGATGGGGTAGCGGCTGGCGTTGAGGCTTTCCTTGATCTTGCGCAGGTGCGGCTGGAAGTCCACACCGCGGCGCAGGGTCATGCCGGTGGCCAGTACGTCGAGTACGGTCAGCTGGATGATGCGCGAGGTCATGGGCATGTAGATGTCGGTGTCCTCGGGCAGCGGAATGTGCAGGCTGAGGCTGCAGGCATTGGCCAGCGGCGAACCGGCAGCAGTCAGGCCCAGTACCGAGGCGCCGTTTTCCCGCGCCAGGCGCGCCACCTCGACTAGTTCGCGGGTACGCCCGGTATAGGAAATGATCACGAACAGGTCGCCGGTATGCGCCACCGAGGCCAGCATGCGTTGCATCAGCACGTCGGCGTGGGCCGACACGGCCAGGTTGAAGCGGAAGAACTTGTGCTGGGCGTCCAGCGCCACCGGGGCAGAGGCGCCCAGGCCGAAGAAATGGATCTGCCGGGCCTGGATCATCATGTCCACGGCGCGGCTGACTTGCTGCGGGTCGAGCTGCTGGCAGGCGCTGTCGAGCGAAGCGATGGCGCTGGCGAAGATCTTCTGGGTATAGGCCGCCGGGTCATCGTCGGCCTCCACCGCCCGGCTGACATAGGCGGCGCCGCTGGCCAGGCTCTGCGCCAGTTGCAGCTTGAGTTCGGGGTAGCCGCTAACGCCGAACGACCGGCAGAAGCGGTTGACGGTAGGCTCGCTGACCTTGGCCGCCTGGGCCAGTGCGGCGATGCTGAAACGGGTGGCTTGTTGCGGGTTGAGCAGAATGACTTCGGCGACTTTGCGTTCGGCCTTGTTCAGCTCGTCGAGGCGTCCCTGGATCTGTTCCAGGAGGTTTCTCACGCGGTCCATGGGGTGTCCTTGGGTCGGGAAGACAGGCGGCTGTGGGAGCAGCAGGCCTTTTGCACGGTCGTCTATCGTACTGGCGGTGCGGGTTGCGCACCACTTGTCTGTCGTACTTCTGTCTAATGTTATGGTTTTTACTACATTAGCCCTTGAAAACCGTATGTGAAAGCGGTATTCCTAGTCCAACTTTAGGAAAGAACCAACATCATGGCTGCAATCAGTGTCGAACCTTGCACCTTTGCCCTGTTTGGCGCCTTGGGCGACCTGGCGCTGCGCAAGCTGTTTCCTGCGCTGTACCAACTCGACCGGGCCAACCTGCTGCACCCCCAGACGCGCCTGCTGGCGCTGGCCCGTGAAGCGGGCAGCGCACAGGACCACCTGAACACCATCGAAGCGCACCTGCGCCAGCACGTGGCGCAAGCGGATATGGAGCCGGTGGCACTCGCACGCTTCCTGGCCCGGCTGCATTACCAGCACCTGGATTTTCTTCAGCCCGAGGGTTATCAGGCCCTGGCCGAGCAGGTGCCGGGCGAGCAGCCGTTGATTGCCTACTTTGCCACTGCCGCCGCGGTGTACGGGGCGATCTGCGAAAACCTGGACAACGCAGGCCTCAGTGCGCGCACCCGTGTGGTGCTTGAAAAGCCCATTGGGCACGACCTTGAGTCGTCGCGCCGGGTCAACGACGCCGTGGCGCGGTTCTTCCCGGAGAACCGCGTGTACCGCATCGACCACTACCTGGGCAAAGAAACGGTGCAGAACCTGATTGCCCTGCGCTTTGCCAACAGCCTGTTCGAAACCCAGTGGAACCAGAACTCCATCTCCCACGTGGAAATCACCGTGGCCGAGAAGGTCGGCATCGAAGGCCGCTGGGGCTACTTCGACAAGGCCGGGCAACTGCGCGACATGATTCAGAACCACCTGCTGCAACTGCTGTGCCTGATCGCCATGGACCCGCCCAGCGAGCTGTCTGCAGACGCCATCCGCGACGAGAAGGTAAAGGTGCTCAAGGCGTTGGCCCCGATCACCGGCGATGGGCTGAGCACCCGTGTGGTGCGTGGCCAGTACATTGCCGGCTACAGCGATGGCAAGCCGGTACCCGGTTACCTTGAAGAAGACAACGCCAACGCCCAGAGCGACACCGAAACGTTCGTGGCCTTGCGCGCCGACATTCGCAACTGGCGCTGGTCGGGTGTGCCGTTCTACCTGCGTACCGGCAAGCGCATGCCGCAAAAACTGTCGCAGATCGTCATCCACTTCAAGGAGACGCCCCACTATATCTTTGCCCCGGAACAACGTTTGCAGGTGGGGAACAAGCTGATCATTCGCCTGCAACCTGACGAAGGTATTTCGTTGCGGGTAATGACCAAGGAGCAGGGGCTGGACAAGGGCATGCAATTGCGCAGCGGCCCGTTGCAGCTGAATTTTTCCGATGCCTGGCGCAGTGCGCGGATTCCGGATGCCTACGAGCGCTTGTTGCTCGAAGTGATGCGTGGCAACCAGAACCTGTTCGTGCGCAAGGATGAGATCGAGCACGCCTGGCAGTGGTGCGACCAGCTGATCGCCGGCTGGCGTAACGCCGGTGACGCCCCCAAGCCATATGCGGCCGGCAGTTGGGGGCCGATGAGCTCGATTGCATTGATCACACGCGATGGGAGGGCCTGGTATGGCGACATCTGAGGCGATATCTGAACTGCAACTGCCCGCGAGCGCTACAGCGCACGCCCTGGCAGATGCCCGTACCCTGGCTACAACGCTGGCCGAAGACGTGGCTGCACGCCTGCGCGCCGCCATTGCCGCCAAAGGGCATGCCTGCGTGGTGTTGTCGGGTGGGCGCAGCCCGGTGGCTTTCCTGGAACAACTGGCCGGCCAGCCTCTGGACTGGAACAACGTCACGGTCAGCCTGGCCGATGAGCGCTGGATGCCGGTCGAACATGCGGACAGCAACGCCGGGCTACTGGCTCGGCATCTGTTCAAGGGCGCTGCTGCCAAGGCCCGCTTCCTCGGCCTGTACCAGCAGGCGCCCAACCTCGAGGTGGCCGCCGAGCTGGCCGACCAGGGATTGGCCGAGCTGCCGCCGATAGACGTGTTGGTGCTGGGCATGGGGGATGACGGGCACACCGCCTCGCTTTTCCCCGGCAGCCCCAACCTGGCCTTGGGGCTGGACACCACCCACCCGCGTCGCTGTTTGCCAATGCTCGCGCCGGTGGTACCGCACCAGCGGCTGTCCATGACCCGCTCGCTGCTGGCGGGCGCCGCTTTCACTGCGCTGTCCGTGCAAGGGCAGGGCAAACTCGCTACCCTGCGCGCCGCGCTGGCTGGCAACGACCTCGCGCAAATGCCGATTCGCGCCTTTCTACATGCCCCCCTGGACATCTACTGGTGCCCATGAGCCAAGGATCCACAGTCATGACCACCCTCGAACGCCCACAGCCCCTGCTTTCCATGGCCGGGAAAGCCGACCGGGTCGACGCCATCTGCGAAGCGGCGCGCATCCTGCCGGTGATTACCATTGCCCGCGAGCAAGACATCCTGCCACTGGCTGACGCACTGGCAGCAGGTGGCATCCGCACGCTGGAAGTAACGCTGCGCTCGCAGCACGGGCTGAAGGCCATCCAGGTGCTGCGTGAGCAGCGCCCAGAGTTGTGCGTGGGCGCAGGTACCGTGCTCGATCGTAAAATGTTTGCCGCGGTCGAGGCTGCTGGTGCCCAGTTCGTGGTGACCCCGGGCATTACCCAGGACATCCTGCTGGCGGGTGTGGAGAGCGAGATACCGCTGCTGCCGGGTATCAGCACACCGTCCGAGATCATGATGGGTTATGCGCTGGGCTATCGCCGCTTCAAGCTGTTCCCGGCAGAGATCAGTGGTGGGGTTGCCGCGATCAAGGCCTTCGGCGGGCCGTTCGGCGATGTCCGTTTCTGCCCAACGGGCGGCGTGAACCCGGCCAATGTGCGCAATTACATGGCGCTGCCGAATGTGATGTGCGTGGGGGGCACCTGGATGCTGGACAGCAACTGGGTCAAGAACGGCGACTGGGCGCGGATCCAGGCCTGCAGCGCCGAGGCGATGGCGCTGGTTGAAGGCAACTGAATTTGTTGTGTGCTTTACGGCTTTTAGGGCGCTTGGTCGGCGCCCTTTTTTTTGGCCTGGGGAAGGTGCGCCGCAGGCGGCGCATCGCAAACTTGGCTCGCTCCTGCCGGGAAGCGTGGCCTCCGGTGGAGCGAGGTGGCTCGCGATGGCTGATCAGGCCGCCTTGGCTTCCTGCTGGCTCAGCGAGCGGTTCAGCGCGCTGAACAGGGCTTTGAAGCTGGCTGTGGTGATGTTTTCATCGATGCCCACACCGTGCACCGGGCGACCACCTGCCACACGCAACTCGATGTACGCCGCTGCCTTGGCATTGGTGCCCGCGCCAATGGCGTGCTCGTTGTAGTCCATGATTTCCACGGCCACTGGCAGGCCTGCCACCAGGGCTTCCAGGGCGCCGTTGCCCTTGCCGCGCCAGTGCAGGGTGGTTTCGCCTTCGCCGGCAACTTCCACTTCCACGGCGCTGTGGCCGTTTTCTTCCTGCAGGCGGTGGCTGACCAAGGCATAAGGCGCGTTGGCCTGGAGGTATTCCTTGTGCAGCAGGCTGTAGATCTGCTGGGCGGTCATTTCCAGGCCCAGGCGGTCGGTTTCGCCCTGTACCACCTGGCTGAACTCGATTTGCATGCGGCGCGGCAGGCTGATGCCGTATTCCTGTTCGAGCAGGTAGGTGATGCCACCTTTGCCCGACTGGCTGTTCACACGGATGACGGCCTCGTAGCTGCGGCCGATATCGGCCGGGTCGATCGGCAGGTAAGGCACCTCCCACAACGCGCCGTCCTGCTGTTTGGCCAGGCCTTTGCGGATGGCATCCTGGTGCGAGCCGGAGAAGGCGGTGTGTACCAGGTCACCCACATACGGATGGCGCGGGTGAACCGGAAGCTGGTTGCACTCTTCCACGACCTTGCGCACGCCGTCGATGTCGGAGAAGTCCAGCAACGGGTCGATACCCTGGGTGTAGAGATTGAGGGCCAGGGTGACCAGGTCGACGTTGCCGGTACGCTCGCCGTTGCCGAACAGGCAGCCCTCGGCACGGTCGGCGCCGGCCATCAGGCCCAGTTCGGTGGCGGCGATGCCGGTGCCACGGTCGTTGTGGCAGTGCAGGCTGATGATCACGCTGTCGCGGCGGTTGATGTTGCGGCAGAACCACTCGATCTGGTCGGCGTAGATATTCGGCGTGGCAACTTCCACGGTGGCCGGCAGGTTGAGGATGAGCTTGTGCTCAGGGGTGGGGTTCCACACCTCGATCACCGCGTCGCATACTTCCTTGGCGAATTCCATTTCGGTCGCGCTGAAGGTTTCGGGCGAGTACTGGAAGGTCCAGTGGGTTTCCGGCTGCTGGGCAGCATATTTGACGAACAGCTTGGCCGCGTTCACCGCGATGTCCTTCACGCCCTGCTTGTCCTGGTTGAAGACGATGCGGCGGAAGGCCGGGCAGGTGGCGTTGTACAGGTGCACGATGGCTTTCTTGGCACCGCGCAGCGACTCGAAGGTACGGGCGATGAGGTCTTCACGGGCCTGGGTGAGCACCTGAATGGTGGTGTCATCCGGGATGTGGCCGTCTTCGATCAACGTACGCACGAAGTCGAAATCGGTCTGCGAGGCGGACGGGAACGAGGCTTCGATTTCCTTCACGCCGACTTGCACCAAGGTCTTCCAGAAACGCAGCTTCTTCTCCGCGTCCATCGGCTCGATCAGCGACTGGTTGCCATCACGCAGGTCCGAGCTGCACCAGATGGGCGCGGCGGTGATGGTTTTCGACGGCCAGGTACGGTCAGGCAGGTCGATGGTCGGGAACGCGCGGTATTTCTTCGAAGGGTCTTTGAGCATGGTCATGGAAGCAATCCTTTTGTGTGCGGCCGAGGTCGGGCCTGCCGGGCAATAACGAGGTAAGGGGCGAGGCGACGCGATTCAGCCTGGTAGTCGAGCGCTGACCAGGCAAAGGCTGCGATGTTGTCGGAGCAGAATGAGGGTGCTGAAGGTTTTCATGCCCTCAACCCTAACCAGTGGGGTGGGGGATGGCAAGCGCTTGAAAAAAATTGAGAGGAATGCTTAAAAAAAGCCATTTTGCGAGATTTTATGGCACTAATCCGGCTCAGGCTTTTGTATTTTTGCTGGGTATTTTTCGATGGCGCAAATCGAGGGAAGCAGGGCGCGTGCTGGCCCTGCCGCCGATCTCAGGGCTGGAACGCCCCGATGAAAATGGCCGGGTCCACCCGCGCATCGTTCAGGCTGACATTCCAGTGCATGTGCGGCCCGGTCGCACGCCCGGTCGAGCCCACGCGCCCCACCACGTCCCCGCGCCGCAAGGGCTGGCCAACTTTCACATCGATTTTGGACATATGGCAGAACATGCTGATGAAGCCCTGCCCATGGTCGACGAACACCGTGCGGCCGTTGAAGAAATAGTCCCCCACCAGGATCACCTGGCCGTTGGCGGGTGTCTTGATCGGCGTGCCGGCTGGTACGGCGAAGTCCAGGCCAGCATGCGGGTTGCGCTCTTCGCCATTGAAGAAGCGGCGCACGCCGAACTTGCTCGACAGCGGCCCACTCACCGGCTTGTCGAGGATCAGATTGCTGGGCAGGCCAGGGCTGAAGCTGCGGTAGGCCTTGATCTGTTCGGCCAGCTCGCGGTCGATCCGCTTGAGGTCGGCCGGGTTAGGGTTTACCTGGCGGGTGTTCTTGAGGGTGATGCGCTGCTCGGGGTACTGCTTGGTGCCGACGGTGAACGGCAGGTTGCGGCTGCCTTGCTGCAGCACAGCGCTGCCGGGCTTCTGGGTAAGCGGTATGCCCACGATCGCCAGCCAGTTGCCCTGCTCCTTCACCACCAGTACCGGTTTGCCGTCGAAGCGTGCACTGGGGGCGCTGGCGGCCGGGCCGAGGTCGACCACGGCAACGCCACCGGGCACCGGCTTGTCGAGGGTGCGGGTGATGTAGCTGGCCTGGGCGCCGGTCGCCAGCAGCGTGAGGGTAAGGGCAAGCAGGGGGGCGAGCAGGCGTGGCATGTGTCAGTCCAGTAAAGAGAGGGTGACCGGGGTCAGGTGGTTGTCTTCGACGCGTACGTGCAGCTCGCCTTCGTTGAGGCGGGCCGTCAGGCGCTGGCCGTTGTGCGTCTGCTCGGCGCTGCGCACGGCCTGGCCGCGTTCGTCCAGCAGGATGCTGTAGCCGCGTGCCAGGGTGGCCAGCGGGCTGACCACCTGCAAGGTCTGCAGTTGTGCCTGAAAACGCTGCCGGCGGTCTTTGAGCACGTCGCGCATGGCACGTGGCAGGCGCTCGGCCAGGCTGTCCAGGCGCTGGCCGAGCAACTTCAGTGCACGCCCGGGGTGCTGCGCGGCCAGCCGTGTTTCCAGGCGCACCATGCGTTCGCTGCGCTGGTTGAGGGTGTGCGTGAATGCACGGCGCAGGCGCATGTCCAGGTCGTCCAGGCGCTGGGCCTGTTGGCGCAGGCGCTCGCCTGGGTGGCGCAGGCGCCGGGCCAGCGACTCGACGCGCAGGCGGTCATGGGCCAGGCGGTTCTGCATGCGCAACAGCAGGCGCCGTTGCAGGCCATCGAGGCGATGTTGCAGGCCGCTGCTGTCAGGGGCCAGCAGTTCGGCGGCAGCCGAGGGGGTTGGGGCGCGTACATCGGCGACAAAGTCACTGATCGAGACGTCCGTTTCGTGGCCTACGGCGCTCACGACAGGGGTGCGGCAGGCGGCCACGGCCCGCGCTACGGCTTCCTCGTTGAAGCACCACAGGTCTTCCAGCGAGCCGCCGCCGCGGGCCAGGATCAACGCATCGAAGCCCTGGCTGTCGGCCAGGCGCAGGGCCCGCACAATCTGCGCGATGGCATCGCGGCCCTGCACGGCAGTGGGGATCAGGTTCAGTTCCACCTGGGGTGCACGCCGGGCGAACACGCTGATGATGTCGCGGATAACCGCACCGGTGGGGGAGGTCACGATGCCGATGCGCTGCGGGTGGGCCGGCAGGGGTTGCTTGCGCTCGGTGCTGAACAGCCCCTCGGCGCCGAGTTTTTCCTTCAGTGCCTCGAAGGCCAGGCGCAACGCGCCGTCACCGGCCGGCTCGACCGTGTCGAGAATGAGCTGGTAGTCACCGCGCCCCTCGAACAGCGAAACCTTGCCGCGCACGCGCACTGCCAGGCCATCGCGCAATGCCTGTCGCACCCGCGTGGCGTTTTGCCGGAACAGCGCACAGCGCACCTGGGCGCCGCTGTCCTTGAGGGTAAAGTACATGTGCCCGGAGGCAGGGCGGGCAAGGTTGGAGATTTCACCCTCCACCCACACGCTGCGGAATACGTCTTCCAGCAGCACCCGGGCGCGGCCGTTGAGTTGGCTGACGGTGAGCACTTCCCGGTCAAGGCCGAGGCGTTCGAAAGGGTCTCTGATCATGGGCGGCACTATAAAGGATAGCGGGGCAGGGTGTCGTGCCTGTGTCGTAGTTGCCAGTTGCCGAGTGCTTGCAAGCGGGTCATTGACCGGCGTGGTCGCAGGGCCGCTCACCCTTTGCGCCTGCGCGAATCCGTTGCACGTTAGCGTTCAGCTGCCGGTGGAAAAAGTGCCGGTACACCCAACCTTTTACCCCGCTGAGGTTGGTGTTGTGCTCGCGATAGAACGCATCGGGCGAAGCATATAGCCCCAGTTCGCGCGCAATGCCCTCGCGTTGTATGTAGGTGTCGCGCCCGGTCCATTGAACAGGTGGCTCGGCCAGTGACGGAGTGGCCACCGCATACCCCACGAAAGCATGCCGGCAATCGCTGAACCGGGCCTGCACGGCCTGCAGGTACTGTTGGTCGAGAATCACTCCCTCCAGTACCACCCAACTGCCGTCCAGCAAAACTTCGACCCAGGTGTGCAGGATTTCCTGGGGCGCCAGCCAGTAGACAAATGCTGTCAGCGCCCCTTTTTGCAGGCGCTTGTCGATGGTGAAGCCGCGTAGCCTGCAAGGGATGCCCAGGGCACGCAGCAAGGCCATCAACAGGGTCGATTTGGTATTGCAGTGACCCAGCCCCTCTTCGAGGGTTACTGACGCAGGTGTGCTGTCGGCACCGGCGTTGTAGCCGAACAGAATCTCGTCGCGGCAAAACTCGTAGACTGCCTGGGCACCGCGCTGCGGCGGCAGCTGTCGCCAGCCGCGGGTTTCAATCAGGCGGCTGATTGCCGGCGCGTCGAAGTCGAGTATCGGCGTGGGCTGCAGATAATGCTGTTGAATGCTCATTGCAAAACCTCCGTTTTTTACCTAGCGTGGACCCTGTAGCTACTTCAAGGTCAAGCGCCGCCGCCCAGGTGATCCTTGAATTGCTTGACCAGTGCCCCGGCATCCCGACGGTAGGCAACCGCCACCGTACTGACGCAACCATGGTCGTGCACAGGGATGAACCGCAGTGCAGCGGGGGCGATGTCTTGCATGCACCGCGGCAGCAACGCCACCCCGAACCCGGCCTGAATCAGTTGCAACTGGGTGGTCTTGCGCGAAACCACCTGGGCCGGCCGTGGGAAGAACCCGGCGGCCATGCACAGTTCTGCCGACAGGTAGCTCAACCCGCCGCGCTGGTGATGGGGGAGGGAGATGAACGGTTGCTCACGCAGCTCGTTCAGGCCAATGCTTTTTCGGTTGGCCAGGGCGTGGTGGCCCGCCACCGCCAATAACAGCGGCTCATCGAACAGTGGCTCGATGCATACCCCTTCGTGTTGACGCAGTACCGGCAGCCGCAGCATTCCGATATCCAGGCGCCCGTGGGCCAGCTCTTCAAGCTGGCCTTCAGAGGACAGCTGGGCGATTTCCATGCACACCTCTGGGTTTTCCTGCAGGTAGCCACTGAGGCGTTGCAGCAGCAGCCCGGTCAGCGGCACGGTGCTGGAATGGCTGAGCCGCAGGCTGCCACGCAGGCCCTGGCCGACCGCGCGGGCCAGGTCACCCGCTTTTTCCAGGTCTTGCAGCACGTTGCGCGCACGCGGTAGGAACGCCGCGCCAGCGGCCGTCAGGCGAGGCAGGCGGGCGGTGCGCTCGAACAACGGCGTGCCCAGTTGCTGCTCCAGTTCCTTCACCTGGCGGCTGAGGGCTGACTGGGCAATGTACAGGCGTTCGGCAGCGGCGCTGAAGCTGCCGCTTTCGGCGATTTCGACGAAGTAGCGTAATTGGCGGGTAGAGATCATGGGCTATGCCGTTTCGAGATGGCGGGTGGCGATATTGGATATTAGCCGGCATGCCTGTGGTCTGGTTAAGGTAGGTTGAAATGACTATAAGGTGTGCCCCGGATGCTCGCTGATCTGCTCGCCCAACTGCCGTTCAGCCCGCTCGGCTGGCTGCCCATCCTGCTGGGGGTGGCTGCAGCCTATGTGGTATTCGGCATTGCCGGTTTTGGTACCGCGCTGGTGGCCGGGCCCATTCTGATCAACTTCATGCCGCTGTCCCGGATCATCCCGCTGCTGGTGCTGCTGGACTTCGTGGCAGCCCTGGGCAACCTGCTGCCTTCGCGCCGCGATGTAGTGCGTGGCGAGTTGCTGCGGCTGCTGCCGTTCATGGCCATCGGTTGTACCTTGGGCGTGGTGTTCCTGCTGAAGCTCAAGTCGGACGTGCTGTTGCTGTTGATGGGGCTGTTCGTGACGGGGTATGCGCTGTACGGGTTGGCGGTAAAGGTGCGGCCGGCCACCCTGGCCGGCTGGTGGGCGGCGCCGATGGGTACGGTGGGCGGTTTGTTCGGGGCGCTGTTTGGCAGTGGCGGGTTTCTCTACGCCCTCTACCTGAGCGCGCGGCTGGAGGCCAAGGAGCAGGTGCGTGCCACTCAGAGCGCCTTGATCAGTTGCAGCACGGTGGTACGGCTGTCGCTGTTCATGCTCGCCGGGGTCTATGCCGACAAGGGGTTGCTGTTGCTTGCCCTGTGCTTGCTGCCAGTGATGTTCGTTGGCCTGTGGTGCGGGCGCAGGCTCGCCTGTCGCTTGTCGCGCGAAGCCTTCGTTCGGCTGGTCACCTGGCTGGTACTGGCCAGCGGCCTGGCGCTCATCGGCCGGTACCTGACCACCTGAGCAGGGGGTAGAATAGCCCGACCCTTGCAGCTTCCCAGGCCTGTACCGTTCATGAATACCCAGAGCATCATCGTTCCCCGGCTGTCCACCGTCCCCGTGCATGAGGCACGTGCCCGTGCCATCCTGCGCTGGCTGGTACGGGAAAAGGTCGTCGAGGAGCAACTGACCACCTGCGGGGTTGCCGGCAACCGCATGGGCCATGCCTTGGCCGAAGGGGCACGCAAGGTGGCCCTGCACCCCGAAAAGCTGCCGTTTGGCACAGCGGTGAACGGCCTTGAAGTGATGCTCAAGCGCTGCATCTATACCCCCACCGAGGGGTTTCTTGAAGAAGCCGGTTGCCCCGAATGCCGGCGCGAGGTGGGCGAGCCGCTGTTCGAAAGCCTCGAAGAGTGGATGCCTGGGGTCAGCGACAACTTCACCTGCCCGCTGTGTGGGTTCGAAGATGACATCAATGGCTTCATCTTCCTGCAACCGTGCGCCTTCTCCAACCTGGGCTTCATGTTCAACAACTGGGGCGAGGCCGGTTTCACCCAGGCCTTCCTCGACAACTTCGCCGACTGGCTCGACCAGCCGGTGGCAGTAGTGCAGGTGAACGCCAAGGCATAAGCCAGTGCCAGTCGGTCAAGGCCTGGGTCCTGTGGCACACACCGTTCTGTAGCCTGCCGCCTGTAACTTGAAGCTTGATTTACATTGAGCGGCGCGCCGTGCATCAGTATAATGGCGCGCTTCCATTTTTCCCGCCCGGGAGCCCCCGCGATGCTGCGTATCAGCCAAGAAGCCCTGACCTTCGACGACATTCTCCTTGTACCTGGCTACTCCGAGGTACTGCCCAATGAAGTCAGTCTCAAGACCCGTTTGACCCGTGGCATCGAGCTGAACATTCCGCTGGTCTCCGCCGCCATGGACACCGTCACCGAAGCGCGCCTGGCCATTGCCATGGCCCAGGAAGGCGGCATCGGCATCATTCACAAGAACATGACCATCGAACAGCAGGCCGGCGAAGTGCGCAAGGTCAAGAAGTTCGAGGCTGGCGTGGTGAAGGACCCGATCACCATCGAAGCCGACGCCACCGTGCGCGACCTCTTCGACCTCACCCGCCTGAACAACATCTCCGGCGTTCCGGTGCTGGAAAACGGTGATCTGGTCGGTATCGTCACCTCCCGTGACGTACGCTTCGAAACCCGCCTGGACGCCAAGGTCCGCGACGTGATGACGCCCAAAGAGCGGCTGGTCACCGTGCGCGAAGGCGCCAACAAAAACGAAGTGCGCGAACTGTTGCACAAGCACCGCCTTGAAAAGGTGCTGATCGTCGACGACAAGTTCAGCCTCAAGGGCATGATGACCGTCAAGGACATCGAAAAAGCCAAGGCCTACCCGCTGGCCAGCAAGGACGACCAGGGTCGCCTGCGTGTCGGCGCCGCAGTCGGCACTGGCAAGGACACCGGTGAGCGCGTAGCCGCCCTGGTCGCTGCCGGTGTGGACGTGGTGGTGGTGGACACCGCCCACGGTCATTCCAAGGGCGTGATCGACCGCGTTCGCTGGGTCAAGGAAACCTACCCGCACGTGCAGGTAATCGGCGGCAACATCGCCACTGGCGCTGCTGCCAAGGCCCTGGCCGAAGCGGGTGCTGATGCGGTCAAGGTCGGTATCGGCCCAGGCTCCATCTGCACCACCCGTATCGTTGCCGGTGTCGGCGTGCCGCAGATCAGCGCCATCGCCAACGTTGCCGCTGCGCTGGAAGGCACAGGCGTGCCGCTGATCGCCGACGGCGGTATCCGCTTCTCCGGTGACCTGTCCAAGGCCATCGTTGCCGGTGCGTCCTGCGTGATGATGGGTTCGATGTTTGCCGGTACCGAAGAGGCTCCAGGCGAAGTCGAGCTGTTCCAGGGCCGTTCCTACAAGGCCTACCGCGGCATGGGTTCGCTGGGTGCCATGGCGCAGGCGCAAGGCTCGTCCGACCGCTACTTCCAGGACTCCTCGGCCGGCGCCGAGAAGCTGGTGCCGGAAGGCATCGAAGGCCGTGTCCCGTATAAAGGCGCGCTGGCCGCGATCATCCACCAGCTGATGGGCGGCCTGCGTTCGTCCATGGGCTACACCGGCAGCGCGACCATCGAAGAGATGCGCACCAAGCCGGAGTTCGTGCGCATTACCGGTGCCGGCATGGCCGAGTCCCACGTGCACGACGTACAGATCACCAAGGAAGCCCCCAACTACCGGGTCGGCTGATTGCTGGCAGCGGTAAGCCTCGCGCTTCAAGCTCCAAGCGGTGGCTGCGTTCAGCAGCTACCGCGTTTTCCCCGATCAACTTGCAGCTTGCAGCTTCAAGCTCGCAGCTGAATCAGAGATTCCCCCATGGCCCTCGATATTCACGCCCACCGTATCCTGATCCTCGATTTCGGCTCCCAGTACACCCAGCTGATCGCCCGCCGCGTGCGCGAGATCGGGGTGTACTGCGAACTGCACCCGTTCGACATGGACGATGAAGCGATCCGCGAATTCAACCCGCGCGGCATCATCCTCGCCGGTGGCCCCGAGTCGGTTCACGAAGCCAACAGCCCCCGTGCGCCGCAGGCAGTGTTCGACCTGAACGTGCCCGTGCTGGGCATCTGCTACGGCATGCAGACCATGGCCGAACAGATGGGCGGCAAGGTTGCAGGCTCCGAACTGCGTGAGTTCGGTTACGCCCGTGTCGACGTGGTAGGCAAAAGCCGCCTGCTCGATGGCATCGAAGACCATATCGACGCTGACGGCGTGCTGGGCCTGGACGTGTGGATGAGCCACGGCGACAAGGTCACCCAGATGCCAGCCGACTTCCACGTGCTGGCCAGCACCCCCAGCTGCCCGATCGCCGGCATGTTCGACGACAACCGTGGTTACTACGGCGTGCAGTTCCACCCGGAAGTGACCCACACCAAGCAGGGCGGTCGCATTCTGTCCCGCTTCGTGCAGGACATCTGCGGTTGCGAAGCCCTGTGGACCCCGTCCAACATCGTTGAAGACGCCATCGCCCAGGTGCGTGAGCAGGTGGGTTCGGCCAACGTCCTGCTGGGCCTGTCCGGCGGCGTTGACAGCTCGGTGGTTGCGGCGCTGCTGCACCGCGCCATCGGCGACCAGCTGACCTGCGTGTTCGTCGACAACGGCCTGCTGCGCCTGCACGAAGGCGACCAGGTGATGGCCATGTTCAAGGAGAACATGGGCGTCAAGGTGATCCGCGCCGATGCCGAAAAGCAGTTTCTCGACAACCTGGCCGGCGAAGCCGACCCCGAGAAGAAGCGCAAGATCATCGGCCGCACCTTCATCGACATCTTCGATGCCGAAGCCAGCAAGCTGCCGAACATCCAGTTCCTGGCCCAGGGCACCATCTACCCCGACGTGATCGAGTCGGCTGGCGCCAAGAGCGGCAAGGCCCACGTGATCAAGTCGCACCACAACGTGGGTGGCCTGCCGGAAGAGATGAACCTCAAGCTGGTCGAGCCACTGCGTGAGCTATTCAAGGACGAAGTGCGCAAGATCGGCCTGGAACTGGGCCTGCCGTACGACATGGTCTACCGCCACCCATTCCCAGGCCCGGGCCTGGGCGTGCGCATCCTCGGCGAAGTGAAGAAGGAATACGCCGACATCCTGCGCCGTGCGGACCATATCTTCATCGAAGAGCTGCGCAAGGCTGACTGGTACCATAAAACCAGCCAGGCCTTCGTGGTGTTCCAGCCGGTGAAGTCGGTGGGCGTGGTAGGCGATGGCCGTCGTTACGCCTGGGTCGTCGCGCTGCGCGCCGTCGAAACCGTAGACTTCATGACCGCCCGTTGGGCACACCTGCCGTACGAACTGCTGGAAACCGTCAGCGGCCGTATCATCAACGAAATCGAAGGTATTTCGCGGGTGACCTACGACGTGTCGAGCAAGCCGCCTGCGACGATTGAGTGGGAGTGATCCCACGTCCGGTGTAAGCCAGGAGCACGTGGTCAGATAAACCCCGGGAGCCCGCGTAATTGCGGGCTTTCGGCCTTTTGGGGCTGACTAGGCAAGGCAGCACATCATTAAGTCGAGTGGCTGCGGCTCAGGGGTTAAGTGAGCTTCCGGCAGGCGAGGCTGCCGCAGTGCGGGCCGCTCAACTGTTCGCCTGTTTCCAGGCTGAACACCGAGAAGTGTAGGGGGCACATGATGGTGCGACGGTCATGATTGACCATGCCATGCTCCAGCCAGCCTTGCCTGTGCGGGCACAGGCTCGGCACCACGTAGGTCTGGTCACCTACCTGCACGGTGAAGGTGGCTGGCCGCAGGGCGACGTCCGCCTCTTCAAGCATGCGCCACCTCCTTGCCCGCCTTGGAGGCTTGAGCTTTGTACACCGCTTCATCGAACGCGGTATTGGTGATCAGGCGGCCCATACAGATGCCTTGCCACGCCTTGACGTAGTCGAGTGCGCGGTCATTATCCATGGCCTTGAGCAGCCGTTGCCCTTCCAGGGCATGGAAAGCGTCAATGTGTACGTGTTCGGTGTAGTAGGTATGGGCCTTGATGCTCAGCCGCTCGCACAGCGCGGTATAGCAGCCAAAGAAGAAGGGCACCACGGTCTCGAAGTACGTGATCACCCCGGCAAAATACGACGGATCATCGGCCCGCATGGTCAACCAGCAGAACATGTTGGGGAATGAGCAGCCGGCCTCACCGTTTGCCTTGATATTGCTCTCGAGGTCTGTCGGCATGCCCAGTTCGTCGAGCAGCACCTTGTACAGCGTGGTGTGGGAGCGCTTGATGTTACCGGAGCCGAACTCGTCGATCATCATGCGCAGCATGGGCATCTGGGCCTCCAGGCTCAAGCGTGGCATCAGGTGGTAGAACACCTGTGCCTCGGTCAGGCCATCGAGGGCAAACTCCTGTACCAGGATCTTGAACTCGTCGAGGTCCATGTCCTGCGCCACGTAGCGCGCTGTGGGCGGTTCGTCGGCCTTGTCCTGCTCCACCAGCGCGGCCAGCATCTTGCGCAGCTCGGCAAAGCTTGCGGGCTGTTCTGGCGTCTGGCTTTCACGGATCGCATTGTCGACCCAGGTACGCTCGAACTGCACCAGGTCGGCCGGTAGAGGTACCATCCGCTCGATCAGCGCCCGGTTGGCGCGAAACAGTGCTTTTTGAGAGGTTTTCATCGTTCTCGCTCCTGTACGGTCAGGGCAGTACCGATCACCCCCCTGCCGACCAATTCGCGTTTCACATGGGCGTACCAGTCTTCCTCGCCCAACCCGTAACGCTTATCCAGTGCTTCCACCAGCCCGGCGATCGCTGGCTGGTGGGGCTCAGCGGCGATGCGACACAGCGTGGGCTCGATGTTCGCCAGCGAGACGACGTTGCCATCGCTCAGCAAGGTGCCCGCCAGCTGATGCTCCCAGCCGATGAAGTAGTCGATGCCTTCGCTACGCAGCCGATCCACCTGTGCCTGGCTGGGCGGCTGGGTGGGGGAATCCTTCAGCCCCGTGACACGCGGCAGGCGCGCGATCTGGAGCAGGGTCTCGAATGACTTTTCGTTCCCCGACAGTGCCGCCTCGTTGTAGATCAGCAGCTCCAGCGGGACCTGTTCATGAATGCGCTGGTAATGCGACAGCAGTTGATCCTGATGCAGTTGCCCACCGAAGGGGGAGGTGACCATGATGGCCTTGGCCCCCAACTGCTCGGCCAGGGCAGCGCGCTGGATCACCGCTTCAGTGCTGGGCAGTTCGATACCGGCCACCACACGATGGCTGTCACTCGCGAACTCCAGCGTGTAGCGCAACATGTCTGCCCACTGCTGCTCGGACAGCCTCCACCCTTCGCCTGAGGTCAGGCAGGGAATGAAGCCGCTGACCACGCCTGCGCAGCTGTATACCAATTGCTGAACGCTTTGCCGGCACACCGCCCCCTGCGCATCCAGGGGTGTGACCAGCGGTACCAACACCTGATGCTTAGACATGCGCGAAGTCCTCCGGCGCGACGCTCAGCGCCAGCGATGCCTGGTAGAGGGCCTGCAGCGCCCCATGGAACGACCCGGGTACCGCCGTTTCGCGGAAGCTGGCCAGAAACGGACGCAAGGCGATGCACTGCTGGTAGTCGCGGTCGTGGGTGTAGAACGGCACTTCTGATTCGAGCACCTGTGCCCCCTGCAGCCGCTTTTCAGGGGCAAGCCCGGACAGCTCGGCGCTGCTGGCCGCCATTTCGATCACCCGATCGCTGTAACCGCCGCGCTGGATTGCCATTTCCGAATGCAGCACGTCCATGAAGGGGTAGTAGACATCCTGTAGTTCACGCGCCTTCTTCCAGATGATGGCGTCGCAGATGCCGATCTGGCTGAAACTCATGCTCACCTGGTCGCTGAACCGCTCGGTGAAGAAATTGAGCGACTGGTTGCGAATGGCCGCATCGGTGTGATGCATGCCCATGAACACGGTGGCATCGATGATGGGCAGGTGCTTAGGCATTGTAGGCCTCCAGGGCATGGCGGATCACCTGCATGGCTGCTTCGAAGGCTCCCGGATCGCGGGCCAGGGCCAGGCGTACATAATGGCGGCCCTGTTCCGGGTTGCTCCAGAAGAAGTAGCGGCCGGGCAATACGTAGGCCTGGTGGTCCAGCAGGTAGGCCTGCAAGTCGTCGCCGGACAGGTCCTTGTCCAGAATCTCGAACCAGGCCACGCTGGTTTCGATCGCAGGCTCCACATACCGCAGCAAAGTACCGTCGAGATACTCACGTGCCACCTTGCGGTTGGTTTGCAGCACATCGCGCACCGAGGCGAACCCGTCGGCCTCGCTGTCCTGGATGTACTCGGTGACCACCTGCAGGATGAACGGGGAAACGTTGAGCAACACGCTGGTGACGATGCTGTAGATCTCAGGGTTCAGGCGAGTGCTGCTCATCAGCGTGGCACACTTGGTGTCCTGCAGCGGCCAGGTCTTGCCGGTGTCTTCCATCACCAGGTAGTCGGTACCCACTTCGTCCAAGATCGCGTACGCGTCGACGCGGTCACGGTGGCCTACTTTCATGAACGATGCGAAGCAGAAGTCCAGAATCAGGATCTTCTGGTGATCGCGGCAGTAGCGCGCCACTTCGATGAAGGTTTCCGGCCCGTCGGCGAACATCGAGCTGCCGGTCGGGTTGTTCGGGTCTACCAGGAAAATCGCATCGAGCTTGGCCGCATGCTTCTCGAGCAACTGATACACCTGGGTGGGGTCCGCCAGAATGGCTTCGGGCAGGGGCGTCATCGGCACTTCCATGTGCTTGAGCAAGTCGTGCAGGTTGTCGAAGCAGGGTTCGATGAGGCCCACACTCAGGTTGTGCTTGCGCAGGTAGGTCGCGGTGATGTGCATGGCGATCGACGCGGCGTACACCAGGTAGATCTCATCGCTGCGCTTGAGCGCGTGATGCTGGCCATGGAATTGATAAAACGCCTTGATAAAGGCTTGTTCGCTTTCGTACTGGGTCAGGCTTTGCGCACGGTTCCACAGCTGTGGCAGCTTTCGAACGATGGCCGCCTGGCTCGCACTTTGGTGTTGGTGCGTGTGAGCATCAGCAAGATTGTGGCGCGTCTTGAGCGCCGAGATCTCGTGTTGCGTGATGTCCTCCAGGGCACGGCTGGTGGAGGCGGGGGCGGGCAGGACTGACAGGTTCATGGTGATTCCCTTCTTCTTGTTGGGTTGACCAGTAGTGCTGCTCAATCATTGTGGTTTCCGCGCCCCTTGATAACTGTACCTAGGTACAGGCCAGGCTGTCGGGCAGGCTCGGTGGGTGGCGCTGCCGTCAGGCAATACCTAGACGCGATGCTTCGAACACGGCCTGCTTGGCGGTTTGAACGTCGAGTTTGCGCACCACGTTGGCCATGTGGAACTTCACCGTCCGCTCGCGTATGTCGCAGATGCAGGCGATCTCGCTGTAGGACTTGCCCATGGCGACCCAGCCGAGGATCGTTTGCTCGCGCAGTGTGAGCGCCTGATCGATGCTCGACACATTGCTCGTGCTGACGTTGAGCGAGCTGTGGAAGGCCACCAAAGCCAGTTGCAGGGTGCCCTTGATCGCATCGATCCTGGCATGGAAGTCTGGGCTGTGTTCGCGGTTGAACAGGTTCAGCAGGCCCATTCTGTGTTGCGGGTCATGCACCACGAAGGTGTAGCCGTCGTCCAGGGAGAACTGGCGCATCAGCGCTTCGAACTCGCCTTGCCCGGCAATCGGTTTGCGCTGGAAGGCTTCGATCCACGAATAGGGCGCCACGCTTTCCACGCCGTGGGCGACCACCGGGTCAACGCGGTATAGCGCCTTGCTGCAGTACTCCTGTTGCCAGGCCAGCGGGTAGCTGGAGAGAAACGTCGACAAGCCAAGCGTGCGCTTGTCGATGATGGTGTAGGTGAAGGGGCAGTCAATTTCGCAGGGCAGCAATTCGATCAGGTTGGCCAGGTTGGGGTCCTGGCCAGGCCTGATGGGAAGGTGAGCGTTGATATTCATGATCAACATCTTCTTTATATCAGGCGGGAAAGTGTTCAGGCGTTGGCGCGGGACTTCTTCAGGCCCTGGCGCACGGCAGGGCGCTGTTCCAGTTGGCCGAGCCATGCCTTGACGGCAGGAAAGGCGCCGATGTCCAGGCCCAGTTCCTCGTAGGTGCGCAGCCAGGTGAACAGCGCGATGTCGGCAATGGTGTAGCGGTCTCCCGCAATGAACGGGCGCTTGCTCAATTCGCCCTCGACCACCCCATACAGGCGCAAGGACTCGCGAGTGTAGCGCTCCAGCGCCTGGGCATTTTTGACGTCGGTGCCGTGCCTGAACCACCACAGTTGCCCCAGCATCGGGCCAATGCTAGCGATTTGAAAGCTCAGCCATTGCTGGATCAGCAGCTTGTCCACGCCCTGTTCACCGCCCAGTTGCCCCTGTTGCTCGGCGAGGTAGGTGAGGATTACCGCTGACTCGAACAAGGTGCGCCCCTGTGCGGTATCGACCAGCACGGGGATCTTGCCGTTAGGGTTGAGCTTGACGAAGTCGGGCTGCTTCTGGTCGCCCTTGCCCAGGTCGAGGTCGGTCTGCTCGTAGTCGAGCCCCAGTTCTTCCAGAGCGATCGAGATTTTCTGGCCGTTTGGGGTGTCGGCAGTGTACAGGCGCAGTGATGCAGACGTAGCCATAGGATCCTTCCTTTGTGGTTGCATTTGCAATCAGTCTGCATTATCCCTATTGCAGATCGCAAGACCTGCATGAGGAGTTTCAAGGATGGACCACCTGCGCCTACAGCACACCCCCAATACCATGTCGGCCGCTCAAGCCTGCATCGCCGAGATCGAACGGGGGTACCGGGACAAGGCGGGCACTCATGGCTCGCCGCTGTTCACGGTCTTTGATTTGCTCAAGCGACTGCAGGGCAGTACCACGACCAGTGGGCAATTCTGGATGATCAACGACCGCGCCACCGACCCCCAGGGCGGTACGGCGATCAGCGCATGGCCCTTGTGGTTCAGCGAGCAGTCGCGCCGCGACGAGCGCCCGCTTTTCTACATGACGCAGGCACCGACGTCGGCCGAGGTGTCCATGCTGACTGCCCAGACGGCTGAACGCGGGATCATCCTCAATGACATCGAGTCCTCACCGTCGCGCTGGGCGAAGGGCGCGCATCCCTGGCTACCTCTGTGGCTGGCGTCCAACCGCAGGTGCACGCCGTTCGACCCGGCCTGCGGGGATGAGGCCAAGGCGATTCTGGTCGGTGCACTGCACGAGCTGTATCTGGAAGGCGCGCCAGGCTTCTGCTACATGACGTTGCACGATATCCCTGGCGAAGGGCTGGCCTGCGACCGTTCGGCCGCGCACCTGGGCATGTACCGCCTGACGTCGGCATCTGAGGGGGCCGTGGCACAGGTGCGCTTGCTGGGAGCAGGGCTGATGCTGCGCGAGGTGCGCGCGGCGGCGGCTTTGCTGCACGGGGAGTGGGGGCTTGATGCAGAGGTCTGGAGTTGCCCCAGCTACACACGGCTGGCACGTGATGCCGAGCGGCAGGCCCGGTCCAGGCGCCTGCAGCGCGCCGAGCCGCCTGTCAGTTGCCACCTGCAACAGTGCCTGGGTACCAGCGAGGTGCCGGTGGTCGCGGTCACGGGTTATGCCGAGTTTGTCGCTGCGCAGCTCGGCGCCTATGTCGCGGCGCCCTTCACGGCATTGGGGGCCGATAGCCTGGACCCTAGCCAGCACCTCGATCGCCACTGGATCGTGGTCACGGTGCTGCGCGCCTTGGCCGAGCGTGGCGAAGTGGGCACTGCAAGTGTGAGCGAGGCGCTGTCGCGCTACCGCTTGGCCTGACCGGGTGTTGGCGACAGGCGAGCGTTACGGCTCGCCTGCTCCAATGCACTGGCGAAGACGCGCTGTTGTTCATCGTCGAATGCCACCAGAAACAGCTCTTCGACGGAGTGCTTGTACACCGCCCACATCCGTTTGCGCAGGTCCCGGCCGCTGTCTGTGATACGGGCAATTGCACCCCGTCCGTCCTCGGCCGCTTTCTCCCGGGCCACGTAGCCGTCCTTCTCCAGGCGGTCGACCAGGCGGGTCAGGTTGTAGCGTTCGATGGCCATGACGTCGGCCAGTTCGTGCATGCGTCGCGCGCCCTGTTCGCCGCTTTCGATCCCCCACAGGGCGTCGTACCACGCGTAGGGCGGCAGCCCCTGTTCGGCCAGGCGCCGCTCGATTTCCCGGATGAGGCAGCGGTGCGCACGGATGAAGCTGTACCAGAGGTCTGGCGTCGGGATGGTCATGGGTTCTTCCAGGTCAGGGCTGTTCATTGCAGTTGCAATCATACAGACATTGACGATAGATTTAATTGCAAGTGCAACTAAGGGTTGGTTGAACAACGACCAGCTGATGCCACATCAAGGAGAGTGACCAATGGCGCAGGGCTATCCGCTTCGCGATGAAGACCCTCAAGAAACCCGCGAATGGATCGATTCGATTGCATCGGTCGTCGAGGTCGAGGGGCGCCCACGCGCGCACTTCCTGATCGACCAGCTGCTCGACTTCGACGTTTCCGTGCACGGCGACTTCCACGGGCGGGTGACCACCCCGTATGTAAACAGCATCCCCCCCGAGCGTGAGCTGCCTTACCCGGGTGACCTGGATGTCGAGAAACGCCTGAACGCCTACATCCGCTGGAACGCGCTAACCATGGTGCTGCGCGCCGGCAAGCATTCCGGCGTTGGTGGCCATATCGCCACCTATGCCTCGGCGGCGGTGCTGTATGACGTGGGGTTCGATCACTTCTTCCGTGGCCGCAGCGACACCTTTGCGGGCGATATGGTCTACATCCAGGGCCACTCGGCACCCGGCATCTATGGCCGCGCCTATACCGAAGGGCGCCTGAGTGAAGAGCAACTGGACAACTTCCGCCGCGAAACCGACCGTGATGGTGTGTCTTCCTACCCGCACCCGCGCCTGATGCCGGACTTCTGGCAGTTCCCGACGGTATCCATGGGCCTGGGCCCGATCACTGCGGCGTACCAGGCGCGCTTCATGCGCTACCTCGAAAGCCGTGGGCTGAAGGAACATCAAGGCCGCAAGGTCTGGGCGTTCCTCGGCGATGGCGAGATGGACCAGCCCGAGTCGCTGGCCGCCATCTCGCTGGCCGGCCGCGAGAAGCTCGACAACATCATCTTCGTGGTCAACTGCAACCTGCAACGCCTGGATGGCCCGGTGCGCGGCAACGGCAAAGTGATCCAGGAGTTCGAGAGCCTGTACCGCGCCGCTGGCTGGAACGTCATCAAGGTGATCTGGGGCAGTGGCTGGGACGCACTGCTGGCCAAGGACAAAACCGGCTTGCTGCGCCAGCGCATGATGGAATGCGTGGATGGCGAGTACCAGACCTACAAGTCGCAGAACGGCGCCTACGTGCGTGAGCATTTCTTTGGCAAGTACCCTGAGCTGCTGGAGCTGGTCAGCGACCTGAGCGATGAGCAGATCTGGAAGCTGTCGCGCGGTGGCCATGACCCGGTCAAGGTCTACAACGCCTATGCCTCGGCCACCCGCCACAAAGGCAGGCCCACGGTGATCCTGGCCAAAACGGTCAAAGGGTTCGGTATGGGGGAGGCGGGTGAAGGGCAGAACATCAACCACCAGCTGAAGAAGATGGGTGCCGATGCGGTGAAGGCATTCAGCCACCGCTTTGGCCTGGAACTGACTGACGACCAGCTCGGTGAACTGCCTTACCTGCGCCCGGCGGATGACAGCGTAGAGGCCCGCTACCTCAAAGGCCGCCGCGACAGCCTGGGTGGCCAGGTGCCGGCGCGTCACGCTCAGGTGGAGCCGCTGCAAATCCCGCCCTTGTCCACGCTCGACGCTCAGCTCAAGGGCACGGGCGAGCGCTCCATTTCCACCACCATGGCCTTTGTGCGTATTCTCAGCACCTTGTTGAAGGACCCGAACATCGGCAAGCTTGTGGTGCCCATCGTGCCGGACGAGTCACGTACCTTCGGCATGGAAAACCTGTTCCGCCAGATCGGCATCCACTCCCATGTGGGCCAGCTCTACACCCCACAGGACGCCGGTACGCTGTCGTACTACAAAGAGAGCGTAGACGGCCAGATCATGCAGGAGGGCCTTAACGAGTCGGGTGCCACGTCCTCTTGGATTGCCGCCAGTACCTCGTATGCCAACCACGGCGTCATGACGCTGCCGTTCTACATTTTCTACTCGATGTTCGGCTTCCAGCGTGTGGGCGACCTGCTGTGGGCCGCAGGCGATGCGCGCGCCCGTGGTTTCCTGCTGGGCGCTACGTCGGGGCGCACCACGCTGATGGGCGAAGGCTTGCAGCACGACGACGGCCACAGCCATGTGATGTCGGCTACCGTGCCTTGCTGCGTGTCGTACGACCCCACCTACGCCTACGAGCTGGCAGTGATCGTGCACGACGGCATGCGCCGCATGTACGTCGAGCAGGAAGACATCTACTACTACATCACCGTACTCAACGAGAACTACCCGCACCCCGACCTGCCGCAGGGTAGCGAGGCGGGCATTCTCAAAGGCCTGTACCGGCTGCCTATCGAGCACGCCAGCAACGAAAAGCGCCATGTCCAGCTGATGGGCAGCGGCTCAATCCTGCCCGAGGTCATCGCGGCGGCCGATATTCTGGCACGTGATTACGGGGTCAGCAGCGAGATCTGGAGCGCGACCAGCCTCACCGAGGTGCGGCGCGATGCCCAGCAGGCCGAGCGCTGGAACCTGTTGCACCCGCTGGATGAGCCCAAAGTGCCTTATCTGACCGAAGTGTTGGAAGGCCACCCTGGCCCGGTGGTGGTGGCTACGGATTACATGAAGATCCATGCCGATCAAATCAGGCCGTGGGTGGGCAACCGTCGCTTCGTGGCGCTGGGTACCGATGGTTTCGGTCAGTCCGACACCCGCGAGGCGCTACGTCGGCATTTTGAGGTGGACCGGCAATTTGTGGTGCTGGCAGCGCTGAAGGCGTTGGCGGACGACGGCGTGCTTGGCCGCGATGTGGTGGCCAAGGCGCTGGCGGACATGGAAATCGACGTGGACAAGGTCGACCCCATTACCGTGTGAAGCTGTCGCGGCGAGCAAGGCCTTATTCGGAACCCGGGGTGTGCCCGAAGTAGGCCTTGTACGCATGGCAGAAATTGGCCGGGTTGGCATAGCCGACATGGTAGGCAATCTGCGAGATCTGCCACTTGCGCTCCAGCACGAGCAGCCGCGCGAGCTCCAGGCGCTGCCGCCGTACGTGCTGCAGGATGGAATACCCGAACTGCTGATTGAACGTGCGGCGCAGCGTGGTTTCGCTCACGTTCAACTGGCGGGCAAGCTGGGCGACGGTTGGCGGGGCAGTTGGGCTGCTGTCGAGCAAACGGCGTGTTTCCAGTGCCAGGTCACTGCGGCTGCGGTCTTCGTGCAGCGTGGGTTTTGGGGCCAGGCCAGACAGATGGCTGGCCAACTCCACAACGACCCCAAGGCTGAGGCTTTCATAGTGCAAGCGCCTCAAGCTGCCGTGGTAGGGCGAGCGGTAGAGTTGCTGGAACAGACGGCTCAAGGAAGGGCTTTGGGGCAGTTGGTTGAACTGCATGCCGTTGCCCATCAGCGCCAGCAGCGGCTTGAACTGCTCATCGTCCTGGGCCAGCTCGCGCAGCGCATCCCCGGCAATACGCACACCCGCCATGCGCGCATGGCTGTGGACCGGCAACTGGTCTTGAGCTTCCAGGCTTTCGCTCAAGCCCAGCACATGCAAACGGCCGGCATCGTACTGGTTCAGGGTGCCATCTACCTTGTGCTGCCATATCCCGTCGAACACCTGCACGATGCACAGGCTTTCAGGTAGCACCTTGTCGATGCGCAGCGGTTCTGCAAAATGCAGATGGCAATCGAAGTACTGCAAACCCTCCCGCACCGTCTGCGCCCGATAGTGCCCTGTGGCGCTGCCCATTACCTGCGCTGCACGCGTATCCAGCACGCCAGCCTGGGCCAGCGAGCCGGGGCTGTCGAAACTGAAGGTGGTGTCCAGGTAAGGGGTCAGCGATTGCATGGGGGCAGTGGTTCTCGTCAGGGTTGCGTAGGGCAGAAGTGGGACCGCGCGCGCATTTTCGGCAATGGCCGTTGTGATCAGCCGGCTGATTGTTGTGAGGGTCGGGCAGGTGACTTGGCAGCGTGCATATTGAGGCTTTCAATACGCGTTTGTTGCAGATCAGGAAACAAAATCATGACCGGTTATCTTAAATGGCCAGCTTTGCTGGCTGCTTGCTTCAGCTTGTGGTTCAGCCAGGCTCAGGCCGAGGAACGCCCTGAAGTGGCAAAGCATGTTGTCGCTTACCTGGGCACTGAAGGTGCCAAGGTATGGACGCTGCGTATTGGCGACCGCGCCGCCAACGAGGCGCTGGTGCAGGTCGAGGGCATCGACCACGACTGGGATATGCGCATTCAGAAAATGCACGTTGAAAAGACCAGCAAGGACACGCGCTACTGGACCACCGTTGACGGCAAGAAATTCGTCGCGCTGATCGTGCAGGGCACGTGGGGCGGCGAGCTGTACCTGCCCGGCGAAGCGCAGCCGCGCCCGGTGGGCTATTCAGAAGGCCTGTCACAGCAGGGTAATGCCGAAGCCTTCCTCACCGATTACCTCGCTGCCAAGAAATAAGACAGCTTTGCAGGGGTAATGCCTGCTTCGAAAGCCTGCATCCTGCTCGCGAAGAGGCAACCTCTGTACCCCTTGCGGCTCAGTGACCCGGCAGCATACGCACCAGTACATCGTCACGCCGTACCCGATGGTGGAACACTGCCGCCACTACGTGCAGCCCGACCACCCCCCACGCCACCCATTTGCCGATGAAATGGTGAATATCGTCGATGGGGACTTCAAACGCTTCATAGCTCACCCCATACGTGGCACTGATCCACGCAAACGCGGCTGTCTCGTTGAAGCCTGTCACGCTGAACACGCCGTAGTCCGTAGGCGCCCCCGTACCCAGGTAGCCGGTCAGCGGCATGACGATCAGCAACCCGTAAAGCCCCCAATGGGCTACCTGCGCCAGCCGATGCTCGAGCTTCGAGCCAGGCGGGCTGTGTGGCTGTACCTGCAGCAGGCGCCACAGCAGCCGCGGCAGCACCAGGAAGCCCACCAGCAAACCCAGCGCCCAATGCACGTTCAGCACGGGCCAGGACTCTGGCGAGGTGTCGTCCATGAACCAGATGACGTAATAGACCACGATGTAGGCTGCGATGAACGCGGCGGCGGTGGTCCAGTGGAAGAACTTGGCGAGGGCGCCAAAACGTGTGGCGGTGTTGCGCCATTGCATTGTGTTTCTCCTGGCAGGGTGGCGTCAGCGGGTAAGCAGGTTGCCCAACAGGCGATCCAGGCTGTCGAGGGCCTCGCCCAGGCGTGTTTCGATTTCGGCGTCCGGCTCGGCGATCCAGAATGACGCTTCGGTGACCGCGCCATAGATCATCCGCGCAGTCACCCCGGTGTGCAGTGGCGCCACGCTGCCCTCGGCGACCAGCCCGTCCAGCGCCTGCTGCAAAGCGGCAACGCCGACCGAGCGCGCAGCGGGAGGCACATCGCCAAACACCGCGCGGGCATCTTGCAGGATGATCCGGCGTATTTCCGGCTCCAGCGCCAGCTCCAGGTACGTGCGGCACCGGCGGCGAAAACCCTCCCAGGGCGTAGGGGCCGCGTCGGAGACAGCTTGCAGGCGTTCGCCCACTTCCGCTTCGATTTGCTCGATGACCGCGATCAGTAGCCCCTCTTTGTTGCCGAAATGGTGGTACAGCGCCCCACGGGTCAGGCACACCTGCGCCGTGAAGTCGTCCATTGAGGTATTGGCGAAACCTTGGCTGGCAAACACCTGCCGCGCGATCGCCACCAGCTTGGCACGGGTTTCCTCGATCATGCTGGAGCGGGTGCGCCGTTGTGGCTGGGTCATGGGCTTTCCTGAACGAATCGCATACGCCGCGTACGTTAATTTGCATACGCGGCGCATGTCAATATAATCGTCAGCTCAACCAGTGCGCCGTTGAGGCGCCAGGAGACTTAGATGGTAGCCATTGCAACCGAGCGGCTGATCTTGAGGCCATTCGCCAAGGAGGATGCGGCCGATCTTTTCCAGTATCTGCATCAACCCGTCTCCAGCTGCTTCTTGTCGCTCGCCCTCGCGAACGTGCAGGCGGCCGAGTGCGAAGCGCTGGACCGGGCATCCGGCAGCAAGTACCTGGCGGTATGCTTGCGTACCTCCGGCAAGCTGATTGGCGATCTGTTCGCTGAAGCGGAGGACGATACGTTCTCGGTGGGCTGGAACTTCAACCCAGCCTTCGGCGGCCAAGGCTATGCCTATGAGGCCGCTGCCCAGTTGTTCGCCCACCTGTTCGAGCAGCGCGCGGCGCGCCGGCTGTACGCCTACGTGGAAGACACCAACCGGTCATCCGAGCGGCTGTGCGAGAAGCTCGGCATGCGCCGCGAAGGCGTCTTCAAAGAGTTCGTGACGTTCAAGAACGACCAGGACGGGCTGCCGATCTACGAAAACACCCAGCAGTACGCCTTGCTGCGCCACGAATGGGCAGCGGCGTGTGCCCTGCGAGACCGTGCTTCGGGCTGTTGAATAAGGTGTAAATGGGAATTTGGCGCGGCATTTTCCGTATTGCAACCCGCTTTGCGGGACGCGGTGGGCGCTGCGGCAACACTTCACTTAATCTTTCGCAAATGCAGGTGTATCGTATTCGCCCTTGATCGTCAGCCATGCTGGCAGCTTGATAGCGCCTAACACGAGGTTCCCGCTGCATGTCCTTCACCCGTCGACAAATGCTCAAAGGCCTGACCGGCCTGGTTGTGGTTGGCCTGGGCGCCGGTGGCGCTGCACGGTACTGGCTGGGCAAGGTCGAGGACGATAACGCGGGCCACGACTACGAGCTGATTGCAGCGCCGCTGGAGGTAGAGCTGGTGGCCGGGCACAAGACCGAGGCCTGGGCCTTTGGCCCCAGCGCCCCGGGTACCGAATTGCGGGTGCGTCAGGGCACCTGGCTGCGGGTGCGCTTCATCAACCACCTGCCGATCGAAACCACCATCCACTGGCATGGCATTCGCCTGCCGCTGGAAATGGACGGGGTGCCCTACGTATCGCAGTTGCCGGTCAAACCGGGGGAGTATTTCGACTACAAGTTCCGCGTGCCAGACGCCGGCAGCTATTGGTACCACCCTCACGTCAGCAGCTCCGAAGAGCTGGGCCGTGGCCTGGTTGGGCCGCTGATTGTCGAGGAGCGCGAGCCCACGGGCTTCCAGCACGAGCGCACCCTCAGCCTGAAAACCTGGCATGTGGACGAGCAGGGCGCCTGGATGCCCTTCAGCGTCCCGCGCGAAGCTGCGCGCAACGGCACCGCCGGGCGGCTGATCACCATCAACGGCCAGGCCGATGCCGTCACCGAGTTGCCGGCCGGGCAAGTGGTGCGGGTACGGCTGCTGAACCTGGACAACACCTGGACCTACCGGCTCAACCTCAAGGGCAACTGCGAGGCACGGGTGTATGCGCTGGATGGCAACCCCATTACTCCGCGGCCGCTGGAGGATGAGTACTGGCTGGGCCCGGGCATGCGCATCTGCCTGGCCATTCGCATCCCACAGGCGGGTGAAGAGATCTCGCTGCGCGACGGTTTTGTACGTTTGGGTACCCTGCGTTCGGTGGCCAGCAACGACACCCCCGGTGACTGGCCGGCAGCATTGCCCGCCAACCCGATCGCCGAGCCGGACCTGGAGAATGCCGAAAAGCTGAACTTCAATTTCGAATGGGCGGGCAAGGTGTCGGTAGGCACCGACCAGGGCAAGCCCCCCAGCCTGTGGCAGATCAACGGCCAGGCCTGGGATATCACCGACAAGACCTGCGCCGACCGCCCGATCGCTACGCTCAAACAGGGCAAGAGCTACATCTTCGAGCTGAAGAACATGACCCAGTACCAGCACCCCATTCACCTGCATGGCATGAGCTTCAAGGTGATCGGGTCGAATCGCCACGACATCAAGGAGCCCTGGTTTACCGACACCTACCTGCTGGGCCGCAACGAGCGTGCTCAGGTGGCGCTGGTGGCCGATAACCCTGGCACGTGGATGTTCCACTGCCATGTCATCGACCACATGGAAACCGGCCTGATGGCCGCGATCGCGGTGGTTTGATGCGCCCGCAGATCATCGACCGCAGCCGCGACCAGGACTTCATGCGCATGGCCCTGGCCCTGGCCGCCGAGGGTGCGCAACTGGGTGAGGTGCCGGTGGGGGCGGTGCTGGTGCAACATGGCCAGGTGATTGGCCAAGGCTTCAACCGGCCGATCACCGACAGCGACCCCAGCGCGCACGCCGAAATGGTGGCCATCCGTGCTGCCGCGCACGCGGTCAGCAATTACCGCCTGCCGGGCAGCACGCTTTACGTGACGCTTGAGCCCTGCAGCATGTGTGCGGGGCTGATTGTGCATTCGCGGGTGGCGCGGGTGGTATACGGGGCGCTGGAGCCAAAGGCGGGTATCGTGCAAAGCCAGGGCCAGTTCTTCAACCAAGGCTTTCTCAACCATCGCGTGATGTTCGAGGGTGGGGTACTGGCCGAGGAATGCGGGCAGATCTTGAGCGAGTTCTTCAAAGCTCGCCGCGCCAAGAGCTGAGCGGCTGCGGCCCTGATCTCGGCAAGCCACCGATCTCTCAAGCACGCCACGCCACCTGTGGGAGCGGGTTTACCCGCGAAGCAGGCAGCGCGGTGCATGGCACCG